>DAOTVW010000112.1:0-18149 GCA_034436035.1 Anaerolineales bacterium | reverse complement strand
TGGATTTCGCGTGCGCCATATGGGCAAACTTTGACACAAGCCCCGCAGGCTGAACACAACTCTTCAATCACACTTGCCACTAACGGGGAAGCAGTCATTTCATCTTTAGAGAAGAGTTGCAAAACCTTAGCGGCTGCTCCACTTGCTTGGGACACCGTTTCGGGAATGTCTTTTGGCCCTTGGGCGGTTCCAGCCAGGTAAATACCGGCGGTCAAGGTCTCAACCGGGCGTAATTTAGGATGGGCTTCGTTATAAAATCCATAGTGGTCGGTGCTGATATGGAGTAACTGTCCTAATTCTTGCGCCCCTGCAGAAGGATACATCGGGGTTGCTAATACCACCATATCGGCGGCAACTTCGATTGCCTGGTCAGTCAAGGTATCACTCCCCCAAACAATCACTTTTTCCCCTTCTTGGAAAATACGGCTGACTTTGCCGCGCAGGTACAAGGTGTGATAGTCGCTCATGGCGCGCTGCACATATTCATCATACCCTTTACCGGCGGAACGGATATCGATATAAAATACGTACGCCTGTCCATTTGGCACGCGTTCTTTATACATCATTGCTTGTTTGGCAACATACATACAGCAAACTTTAGAACAATACGAAACTCCCCGCTCTACATCACGCGAGCCGGCACATTGCACAAAGACTATCTCGCGCGGAATTTTTCCATCTGAGGGACGCCGAATTTCACCACCTGTGCGAAGCATCTGCTCAAAGGTTAAGCCATCGATCACATCAGGGATTTCCAACCCACCATACTCTGGTAAGCTTTGACGGTCATAGGGCTGCCAGCCGGTGGCTACGATAATGGCGCCAATATCAAAAGTGAATGATTCTTTCGTGCTTTGCTTTTCGGAAGGGTTGCCTTCAGTTTCTTCACCACTCGGATAATCTCTTTCCTGCTCGACTGATACACGGAAATTTCCAACATACCCGGAAAGGTTTTGCACTTCTGCCCGTGTCAATACTTGAATACAAGGATGATGCTGAACTCTATCTATCATCATATCTAATAAGCCTGCAGCAGCCTGGAAATTTAAATAGGTGCCGCTCAATTCGCGCATTCGCCCCCCTAGTTGAGAAGATCTTTCAACCAAAATTACCGGATACCCTGCCTCGGCAATATCCAGCGCTGCCCGCATTCCAGCAACCCCACCACCGATGATCAGGGTGCGATGGGTGAGCGGCAAAATTAAGGGCTGCAAGCATTCATTACCCTTTACTTTTTCGACAATAGATAAGACAATTTCCACTGCTTTTTGGGTTGCTGCTTCTTGATCCTGTTGGTGAACCCAGGAAACTTGCTCTCGAATGTTGGCTGATTCACAGCGGTAACCATTTAACCCCACTGTGGCTACCGTTCGGCGGAAGGTTGTTTCATGCATAGCCGGTGAACACGCCGCCACCACTACCCCATCTAATTGGTATTTGGTAATGCTTTCACGGATCAATTGCTGGCCTGGGTCAGAACACATATATTTATAATCTATTGCAAATGCAATATCCCCATGGCGTTGCACCTGGTCCACGACCGCTTTTACATCCACTGTACCAGCGATATTATGACCGCAATGACAGACAAAGACACCAATCCGGCTCATTACAATCTCACTCCATTTCTCCTGCACTCACTGAAACCGGTGTAGACGATAAAACTTTCTCCTGCTGAAAAAGGGATAAAACCTTTGCCGCTGCACCACTTGCTTGTGCCACTGTTTCGGGGATATCTTTTGGTCCTAAGGCGCAACCAGCGATGAATACTCTCGGTACCGCGCTCAATACTGGCTCCATCTCTTCATTTGCGGAGAGATAAAAATCGTTTTCATCACTTTGCACCCCAAATAACTCCCCAATGGCTCGGTTGGTGTGACGAGGAATCACTGCAGTCGCCAAAACCACTAAATCCGATGCGATCTCGATGGTACGCTTACTGAGCGTATCCACCCCTTTGACGATTATTTTGTCTCCTTCTGGGAATAATCTGCTGACTTTTCCTCGCAGGTACACCACCCCATCTTCTTCCATTGCCCGATTAATAAATTCTTCATAGCCTTTTCCGCCAGCACGCACGTCGATATAAAACACATAAGCCTGCCCATCTGGGACATGATGCTTATATAAAATTGCCTGTTTGGCAGTGTACATGCAACAAATCTTTGAACAATAGGGAACCCCGCGCTCAGGATCTCGGGAACCACTGCATTGCACAAACACCACTTCACGGGGTACCTTACCATCGGATGGGCGTAGGATTTTTCCTGCTGTTGGACCGCTGGCAGACAACAATCGTTCAAAGGCTAACCCCTCTATCACATTTTCAAACTTACCCCCACCGTACTCGGGCAAACGCATTTGGGAAATCAAATCATAGCCCGTTGCTAAAATCACTGCGCCTACTTTTTCTTCAATTATCTGGTCTTTTTGTTCCCAATCGATTGCCCCAGTCGGGCAGAATTTTTCACAAGCACCGCATTTCGGTTTGGCTGGATTGCCTTTACTATCGAGTGCTGGAACTCGCCCCGATTCGATATCCCATTTAGATTGTAAATAGCGACAATGGTCTGCATCAATGACTGGTTTATTTGGAACAGCTTGGGGGGATAAGGTGTAAATCACTTTGCGGGTGCCGATGCCACGTTCGAAAAGGGATTCTACTTTGAAAGGACACTTTTCCTGACAGACACCACATCCGGTGCATAAATCCCAATCGACATAAGCAGCTTTCCGGCGAATACGGACCAGGAAATCCCCTTGCTCATCCTGTTCAATTCCTTCAATAGTGCTGTAGGTGTACAACTTAATGTGGTCATGGTGTCCCACTTCTACGGTGCGGGGGGTCAAAATACATTGCGAGCAATCCAATGTCGGAAAAGTCTCTGATAATTGCGCCATGTGTCCGCCGATAGAAGGCTCCTGCTCGACGAGAATCACTTCATAGCCGCTGTTGGCAATGTCTAAAGAGGCCTGTATTCCGGCAATTCCAGCACCAACCACTAATGCCCGATAAATCATAATTTAGGACACTCCATTTCTCGTCCTCATTCCCTTGAATTTACGGATTGAACCGACGCGGGCAGATAATTCTCAAGCAACCCCAATGGGTCTACGTAATGATTTTCAATTCCCCAATCTGCTTCTGGCAGCCCCAAAGCCACCGCCATCAATTGAGTAAAATACAGGATCGGTAACGTTTGTTTACGAAAACCCGCTTCTGCTCGCTGTGGATAATCTAAATTGAATTGGCACAATGGGCAAGCTGTAACTATTGCTTGGGCACCATGCCGAAGGGCTGATTGAATAATTTCTTCCGCCAATTTTTGTGGTAGCTCGGGTTTGCTGACAGCCAGATAAGAGCCACAACATTCACTCTGATATGGAAAACTGATCACTTCACACCCCAGCGCTGCTAAGCAATCGTGAAGAATATGGGGGTCTTCTGGATCATCCAGCTGGATTTCATTGGGCGGGCGGAGTAACAGACATCCGTAATAGGGCGCCACTTTCAAGCCTTTTAATGGCTGCGTTATTTTCTGGCGCAAGCCTTCCCAGGTCAATTGATCGCGCAATACCTCTAGAAAATGGGTCACATGCGCCTTGCCATGATATGGCTCTTCGGTAAACCAATTGATCCTTTCCAGAACATCGTCATGCTTTTCAAGAAAAACCTGAGAACGGCGTAAAACATGAAAACAAATTGCACATAAAGTCGTAACGTCACCACCAGCCTGTTCTGCCTTTTGAAGCATTCGGGTGGGGGCAATCAACGCCATCGCATTATCGGTTGCCAAAGGGAAAGTTGCCCCACAGCATTGCCATTCCGGCAATTCCACAAAATCCATACCTAATGCATGAGCAACTGCGCGCCCAGAGCGATCATAACCGACTGCTTTTGTCGAGAGTGTGCATCCCGGAAAATAAGAAAGGGTCATTGTCGCACCTTCGTTTCCGTTATTTCAGACTGGATTACTACTGTTTCCATCTTATTACTCACTATCAAACCTGAAAACATTACAGCTGTGGATACCGTTTCTTGATGGTAATTCCACTGCCCACAATCATTTCGAATATTTACGAAAGCCACCAATCAATGCCAGCTGAGGAATTTCCACAGCTTCTTGGGGGGTTACTTGATCTGTTTGGAAAAGATCTCCATAGCGTTCGATATAAATAATGCGCAGTGCTTCCATCACGCGCGGAAGGTCAATCCCTTTCGGGCAGCGTGATACACAAGTAAGGCAAGAAGCACAAGTCCAAATGGTTTGAGTTTGTAAAACCTCTTCCAGACCTAACTGGGCAAAGCGAATAACTTGATTTGGAAGGACATCCATACTGAAAGCTAACGGGCAACCCGCGCTGCATTTTCCACATTGATTGCACGCCAGTAAATTTTGGCCGCTTATGGTCACAATTTCCTTTACAAATTCACTCTGAATTGTGTCGATTGAAATTCGAGTACGCATTTCACCACCTGTATTAACGCATTCTCCCGCAGGCTTTCGTTCTATATCCTTCGAGTTTAAATTAAACCCGACTCCTTCCAGAACTGTTCCTGCGGAAGCCTATCCTGTGCATCATCCTATCCTTTTCTATAAATATCCGTTCCTATATAAGCATTATCCTCTAAATCAATGGACAAGTAATCTGTTATTCTTAATGAAGATGATGGATATTCATCACTTGCAAGGGGTGAAAGAAATCAAATGAATCACCATATCATTGAGCAGTAAAGAATATGAGTATTATTCATTTAATCACTAGAATAAGCTGTAAGTGGGCAGGAATGCGCCTGATTATCGCGTTCAATGGTAATGGGGATCCCAATCTAATGCCACATGCTATAATTATAGAATATCACAAGGAAAAACGGGAAAACCACGATGAAAGAAAATGTAGATGTACCTCGCTATAAAGCGAACTTACAGAAAGAAATAGACGGAGCCGCGCTTTATCATACCCTGGCCGATCTGGAAAAGAATCCTCAGATGGCAGAAGTCTATCGCCGATTAGCTCAGGCAGAGGAGAAGCACGCCGCGTACTGGAAACAGCGCTTGCTGGAAGCTGGCATTAAATTGCCCCCCGACCGGCCTACCTGGCGGACACGGACATTGAGCTGGTTAGCGTGTCGTTTTGGCATCTCTTTCATTCTGCCGACTATCACATCATTGGAGAGGGCAGATAGTCAAGCATACGATGATCAACCCGAAAGCGAGGCTTTGGCGATGTCGGAAGAGGAAAAATCTCATGCCCGCCTGCTCTCCGCTGCCAGCATTGGGAGGAGTGGCGTAGCTGGGAGTACTGTTGCTCAAATCGAAGGGCGACATCGCGCTGGTGGAGGCAATGCACTGCGCGCGGCGGTTCTCGGCGCAAATGATGGATTGGTCTCTATTTTAAGTTTGGTAATGGGGGTAGCTGGGGCAAACCTGGCGAATAAAGATGTATTGATTGCCGGCTTAGCCGGTTTGCTGGCTGGCGCTGGATCTATGGCAATGGGGGAGTGGCTTTCGGTGCAAAGCTCACGCGAACTTTACCAACACCAGATCCGAATTGAAAAAGATGAGCTGGAGACAAATCCTGAAGAAGAACAAGAAGAGCTTGCTCTGATTTACCAATCCAAAGGCTTGCCAGAGGATCAAGCGAATAAATTAGCACAACAAATTATCCACAATAAAAGTTCGGCATTGGATACCTTAGCCAGAGAAGAGCTTGGCATCGATCCAGAAGAATTGGGTGGTTCTGCGATTGAAGCTGCAGTTACCTCCTTCCTTTTATTTGCCGTGGGAGCGCTCTTCCCATTGTTGCCTTATGTGTTTCTAAGTGGTTCCACTGCCATATATGTCAGCTTAATCGTCAGTGCCGTGGGGTTGTTTTTAATCGGTGCAGCCATAACCCTCTTTACCGGTAGGAGAGTGCTTTATTCGGGAACGCGTCAGGTATTAATTGGCATGGCTGCAGCTGCGCTCACCTATGGGGTAGGGAAGCTGGTGGGTGTTTCGGTTGGTTAAAATCGAGGTGTCTAATCTAGGCTCCCGGTAGCGATCGCCCGTTTCACTTCGCCAATCGCTTTGGTGATTTGTATCTCGCGTGGGCAGGCCAGGGTACAATTGAAAATTGTATGACAGCGGTACACACCGAATTGATCGCTTAAGATTCGCAGCCGTTCTCCAGCTGCCCTATCACGGCTGTCGAAGATGAACCGATGGGCATTGACAATCGCCGCAGGGCCAACGTATTGCCCATTCGACCAGAAAGAGGGACAGGAAGTAGTACAAGCAGCACACAAAATACACTTGGTGGTATCATCATACCGCTCGCGTTCTTCCGGAGATTGTAGTCGTTCTCGCAAAGGTGCCGGTTCATTATTAACAAGATAAGGCATCACACGCTGATAATTCTCAAAAAATGGTTTCATGTCTACAATGAGGTCTTTGATGAGCGGTAAGCCAAGCAATGGTTCGATAACAATTTTATCGGTATGTAAATCTTTGATCAACGTTTTACATGCCAGGCGATTCATCCCATTGATTCGCATAGCATCGGAACCACAAATTCCATGGGCACAGGAACGGCGAAAAGATAAACTGCCATCTTGATAGCCTTTTATCTTCTCTAATACATCCAAAACCCGATCGGTTGGCTCTGCCTCCACATGATAAGTGTGATAGCGGGGTCGTTTATCTTTCTCTGGGTTATATCGTAAAATCTTAACCGTTACTTTCATGTGATTACTCCTCAACGCATTGAGTGGATTATCCGTTGCTTGTTAGGTGGCACAAATTAATACACTCTTTCTTTTGGTTGGTATTTCGTGATGACGACAGGTTTATACCGCAAACGGATTTCCCCGTCTTTCAACCAGGCGAGAGTATGTTTTAGCCAATTTTTATCGTCCCGTTTAGGAAAATCTTCGCGCGCGTGCGCCCCACGGCTTTCTTTGCGTGCCAGCGCCGAGGCGGCTGTCACCTCGGCTAGATCAAGCAAATTCCCGATTTCCCAAGCATTTAATAAATCAGTATTGAACACTTTGCCGCAATCATCCAATTTCAGGTTCCAATAACGTTGTTTCAATTCGCGAATTTTATTGAGTGCCATGTTCATCCCTTCTTCGGTGCGGAAAACCCCCACATGGTCCATCATCGTGACTTTCATCTCTTCGGTGATATCCGATAATTTCTCGGTTCCTTTATCGCAATTTTGCAATCGATCCAATTGCTGCCGTGCAAAATCCGCTGCGTCTTTAGGGAGGGTTTGGAATTGGGTGTCACGGGCATATTGTGCGGCATGAAGGCCGGCATGTTTTCCAAACACCAGCAAATCTAATAACGAATTGGTACCCAAGCGGTTTGCACCATGTACGGATACACATGCTGCCTCACCAGCAGCATAAAAACCCGGCAAAATATTGTTCTTTTCATCCATCAATACCTGTCCATAAATATTGGTGGGGATTCCACCCATAGCATAATGGGCAGTGGGTTGCACTGGCATTGGTTGTTCAATTGGATCTACCCCCAAATAGGTACGGCAAAAATCAATAATATCCGGCAATTTTGCCAAAAGTTCTTCCCCGCTCACTTGATACGGTCTGCCATCCGGAAAGGTGCGGCCATCTAATGCGGCATATTTGTTCACGGTTTCGGGGCGCACGTCCAAGTAGAGATAATCTTTCCCATTGATACCCCGTCCCTCCCGAATTTCCAAATACATTGCCCGGCTCACCACATCGCGCGAGGCTAAATCTTTCACACGTGGAGCATAATGTTCCATAAATCGCTCCCCCTTATCATTGACCAATATTCCTCCCTCGCCACGGACTCCTTCAGTAATCAAAATCCCTAATTTGTAAATACCGGTTGGATGAAACTGGAAAAACTCCATATCTTCAAGCGGGATACCGCGCCGTAACGCAATCGCCACCCCATCACCGGTGTTCGAATAGGCATTAGAGGTGATTTTCCAAATTCGCCCAAACCCGCCGGTGGCAAACACGACCGCATTGGCATGAAATACATGGATTTCACTGGTAGCTAATTCAATTGCTACCACCCCTTGTGCTACACCATTTACCACTAATAAATCTAATACCTGGAATTCATCGAAGAAATTAACGTTGTTTTTGATGCATTGCTGGTAAAGGGTTTGCAAAATCATATGTCCGGTGCGGTCAGCGGCGTAACATGAGCGACGGACAGGCTTGCCGGTCACATTATTGGTGTGACCTCCAAAGGGGCGTTGGGCAATTCTTCCATCTGGTGTGCGGGAAAATGGCAACCCCATATGCTCTAGTTCATAAACGGCCGGCACTGCTTCATTGCACATAAACTCAATGGCATCTTGATCGCCAAGGTAATCACTGCCTTTGACGGTGTCATAAGTATGCCATTCGGGATGATCCTCTTCCAGGTTTCCTAATGCAGCACCCACTCCTCCTTGCGCTGTGCCGGTATGGGATCGGGTTGGATATAATTTACTTATCACTGCAGTGACCGCAGTTTTCGAAGCTTGCAGAGCCGCCATCAAGCCAGCTCCTCCAGCGCCCACAATTACAACGTCGTATTGATGTATATTCATTCCATTATTCCTCCCGCAGGTTGCACCTTCCCGCCATTATGAAGCCAGGATGACATATAAAGCGATAATAATAAAGAAGAGCCACATCAAGAAAATTACCCCCCGGATCATTGGCTGCCAAATCGTATTTCCGATGAAATCTTCAATCACCACTCGCAAGCCATTCAGCCCATGTGATATGCCAAAAAAAGCAATGACCATTTCAACAATTTGCCAATAGGCATTCGCCCAGCCTTGGGTTACATCCGGGATCTTGCTGTCAACAATATGGTTCGGATTAGGGAAAAAAGTCCAGCGTGCTAAGGTGGGCATATCTAATAAATTACGCGCATTCATGATTAAGGCTATAGCCAACCCAAGAAAGCCAAGGAAGAGCAACGCTAACCCTGATATACGCGTAAACATCCACATAATATATTCAAAACTGATTGCTGGTTGAGGGACAGTTCGTGGGCGCATAGCTCTACTCCTTATCCATTGGCAAAAAGACGCATAATGGTAATGAATACCGATAAGCCATAGATCGGAATGAAAATAATCCATTCCAGCCAGGTCAGTTCACGCTGGTATTCCAACAGTTTAGGAAAGGTATCCATGATAATGATGCGAAAACCATTAATCGCATGAAAGATCACAAAAAAATATAGAACGATTTGAAAATAGGGAGATTCATAAATAGAGTTAATGAAGACACCCACATTGCTCCCCAATTGCTGGGTAAAGAAGGAGGCGGATATATGAAAGCCAACAAAAACCACCATTGCGAGACCCCCAATGCGATGAAGCAGCCAAGTGATCATCGTACCGCCACCCTTATAACGCAAGCCTGTTAGCCAGGCATTCTTGCTCAGCGCCATTTTCACCTCCTTGGTTAGTTTTAATTTTACTAGTTAATCCGGTTCCTGTGTAACAGGACATTAAAATCAGCGAACGCAAAGGATAGGATAGTTAATTTTACTTGATAAATTGGCAAATCATGGGTTATTTCCTTAAGAGTTATGTCATATCCATAACTATGTACAAATTAGCTTGAATATCACGATAAATCTTTGATAAAATATATCAACAATTATCAGGGTATTCGCACAAGGAGGAAAGCATGTCTAAGTCGCCAAATATGAATCGGCGAGAATTTGTCACCCTCGTAACCACTGCGATAGGGAGCATCATGACTGCCATTGTCGGTATCCCAGCCATCGGCTATGTATTATCGCCGGCATTGAAAGCCAAAAAAACGGATGCTTGGATCCCACTCGGAAAATTGGAGAACTACCCCGTAAATCAACCAACCCTCTTTACGTTTACCCGTGCCAAGACCAATGGTTGGGAAAAAACGGTCAATAGTTTTGGTGTGTTTGTTGTACGGAAATCGGATACAGAAATCGAAATCTTATCCAATGTCTGCACTCATCTGAGCTGCCGGGTAAACTGGAATACACAAAAGCAGGAGTATATTTGCCCTTGCCATGACGGTCATTTCAATATTGATGGCAAAGTTGATTCTGGTCCTCCCCCGAGACCCCTTGATCAGTATGAATATAAAATCGAAGATGGCAATTTATTTATCCACCTTAAGGAGTCGTGATGATGTGGAAAAAACTCTTTAACTGGCTGGACGAACGATTAGGATTAACCACTATTTACAATGTGGTGTTAGATCGGAAAGTGCCCAAGGTCAATTGGTTCTTTACACTGGGTAGCGCAAGTTTGTTCTTATTTGTCATGCAAGGGGTAACCGGCATTTTGTTGACCGTGTATTATGTCCCCACCCCTGATCACGCCTACGATAGCATTCAATATATCATGAACGACGTTACCTTTGGCTGGCTGATCCGCGGCATTCATCATTGGGGAGCAACCTTGATGGTATTGGTTGTATTCCTGCACATGTTGCGGACTTTTTACTTCGCAGCCTATAAATATCCGCGTGAGATCACCTGGCTCACCGGCGTGATCTTGCTATTATCCACGTTAGGGATGGGTTTTACCGGCTATTTGCTTCCCTGGAATCAACGTTCTTATTGGGCAACGACGGTTGGAACAGAGATACCTGGCACCGTTCCCTTTATCGGGCAATTTATCACCAATGTCTTGCGTGGTGGTCCCGATTTGAGCGCGTTGACATTGTCACGTTTCTTTTCGGTGCATATTTGGGTATTGCCCGCCGTAATCGTCGGCACTATCGGTATCCATTTATACCTGATCATCCGCATTGGTATTTCCCACATCCCAGATAAAGATGACTAAGGGGAGAAACACGAAATGAACGAAGAATTCAAAAAAAGATATAAAGATAAATACTACAGTTTGAAACAAAAAGGGGTTAAGTTTTTTCCTGATATCATCTATAAAGACTTGGTCGTCTCCTTTGGGTTGTTTATCCTATTGATCCTTTTAGCGACCTTTATTGGCGTCAAAAATGAACCCAAGGCGGACCCCAGTGACACTTCGTACATCCCCCGTCCGGAATGGTATTTTCTCTTTTTGTTCCAATTCTTGAAGTATTTCCCGGGTAACCTGGAGTGGGTCGGCGCGGCAGTGATCCCAGGCATCGCTGTCTTGACGCTTTTCCTCCTTCCCTTTATCGATCGCAATCCTTATCGCCATTTTTCCAAAAGAAAAATTGCCATAAGTGTCATGACCGTCATTGTCCTGGGAATGGTGGTGCTCACTATCATCGCCGCGGTCACCACGCCGCCTCAACCCACATCAGAAAGTGTCGCCACCACCCTCACCGAGAAGATCGCTGCTGGTCAGGATTTATATTCGGTCAACTGTGTGGAATGTCATGGGGCGGATGGGGAAGGGGGTGAGATTAAAGGGGTCGCTGGATTGGAAGGCGTTGTGGTCAAGCCGATTCACGATAACGATGTGATGTATTCCTTCACCGATGATACGTTAGCAAACATCATCAGTATGGGAATGCCCAATCGCGGCATGACCCCATTTGGAAAAGCGTACGGTGGCGAGTTATCCCCGAGCGAAATCGAAAATATCGTCACATTCATGCGTTATAGTTGGGATGATCGCGCTGAATTACCGCCCGAGGCTGCCCAAGCCGCAGCAATTCCGACTTTAGCTCCTAACGAAGTACCCTCCTATGATGTTCAAATTGCCCCAATTGTGAAACGGTATTGCATCTCTTGTCACCGCCCGGGCAAAGAAAACAATCATTACACGATGCAAAGTTACGACGAGGTCATGAAGAGCGGAGACCATGCGCCGAATGTTGTACCCGGCGATCTCAATTCCAACTTAATTCGCATGATCCATCGCGAGGAAATTCCCGCTGGGGGTCCCATGCCACCCACCAAACCTTTGCCCGCTGATGTTGTTCAAATTTTTGAGCGCTGGGTGCAAGGCGGCGCACCGCAGACTGCCGAACAAGCCAAACAAGCTACCGGCTCAAATCCATTGCCGACTAATGTACCAGCCAGTCCCGCCGCAGAAGTATCCCCCACGCTGGCAGCAACCGAAGCACAGCCACACCAAACCCCAACCAGCTCAACCCAAGCTGTTACTACGGTAGTTATCCCAGAGGAAGACTTGAAACCGATGGATGCATTGCGAAAAATACTTGGGCTGCCCGATCTGCAACTCACCTTCCTAAAAGAAGATACCATGATCAATTCACCTTCAGGAGATTTAGCAGTCTCGGTATATCAAGATAGCGAAGGACGCCTCTATTCGGTGGATAAAGCCAGCCACCAGGTGGTCGAGGTGGATTGCCGCAACGCCCTCGCGGCGATCTCCGCCATTGGCGGGTCTGCAACACTGGATGATTTACGCGCAAAAGCACTCCAAATCGCCGCTGCAATATACCCGGATTTCAAAAGCCTCAGCCAAAATTTGGTATACGAGGAAGGTTCCAAAGGGGATTACACATTCTTCACCTGGCGCGATCAAACTGCAGAAACCAAAATGAATAAACCTTTCCTGCAGATAGGGTTATACAAAAATGGGGTGCTATTTGCGTTTTACAATACACTCAACATGAAATAAATCGCACCGTTTTCTATTGCGGTGAGGGCACAAGTCGCAAAGCTGGAAATTCATCCGCTTTGCGACTTAATTTTTATTCCGCCAAATGCAGTTCATGAGTCATTGCGAAGGCGCGTTCGTTGAGAATGAAGCAATCTCCAAGCCAGCTGTCATTGCCAGTAAGCGACCTGTTCAAACGAAGCAAGCCCCGTGTTTGGGAATGGGACTGCTTCGCTGCGCTCGCAGTAACAACTACCGAACTGTCGTGACGAGATTCGGTTCTACTTCAGAAAGACGGCATTCGAAGAGGTAATGGTGTTGAACGTTGTTAATATAAGTGATAGAGAATGCTCTTTATTAACGAAGCAATCTTCACACCGATGGCGATAGCGCTTCGCATTGGTCATATTAAGCAAAGGGAATATGCCTGCCAGGATAGACTGAGGTGAACTCAGTAAGAAAAAACGAACACCCTAATACCCAAAACAATCATCAGCGAAGAAACTCGAACTCTTCATCAGGGTTTTATAAATCGACATCTCGCAAAAAAGGAAAAATATGAGAATGACCACATCAACGATAAACAATTCCCCAACTCTGGTCAATGCAGCTTTTCCGTTCATTAATCACAAGCAAGAAATTGTCCTTATATTCCTTAGCAGTTGGTTGATTGCTTTAGCAGCCCAAGTTAGCATTCCTCTTAAACCAGTTCCCCTGACAGGGCAAACCTTTGCTGTTTTATTTATTGCCGCTTTGTTAGGCAAGAAACGTGGAACATTAACTGTAATGACCTACTTGGCTCAAGGCGCACTGGGTTTACCGGTTTTTGCAAGTGGTAAAAGTGGCATGTACCACATAATTGGACCTAGCGGTGGTTATTTATTTGGTTTTGTTTTGGCGGCTTTTGTTGTGGGTTGGCTGAGCGAAAAGGGTTGGGACCGAAAATTTGTGAGGTCCACAATAGCGATGCTCATTGGAAATTTATTCATCTATGGATGTGGCCTGCCCTGGTTAGCCAATTTCATTGGATGGCAAAATATCTTAAGGGTAGGCTTTTACCCATTTATATTGGGTGACATCATAAAAATCATGCTTGCAGCAGCCTTTCTTCCTAGTGGATGGATTTTACTGAAACCAAGAAAGTCATCCAAGTCTAACCCGGTTTAGCTGATCAGCCGCCACCACAACAGGTTATGAAAAAATGCCAATGTGACTGTTAATTCGGCATCTTATCCACCGCATGGATGAACTCCCAAACCATCTGCCAGGTGCGCTCCATGACCGATGGATTCATCTTATCGAAGGTATCCTCTTTCTGATGCCAGAATGGCGCTTCGCCATCCCGTTTTAATCCAAAGAAAGTGATGGCTGGCACATGGAAGCGCACTGCATCGGACAGCTCTGAATTTCCTCCACTGATGCTTGCTGAATACGCCTCCCATTGCGGATGCTCTTGGGCGAGCTGCTCGGCAATATGCACCAGTGCCGGATCGCTCTTAAAGGGTACGATTATGCCTTCGCGCACAATCCAAGCCGGCCCGGCACAGCCGAGCATCTCGAAAACCACTGCATAGGGATTTTTCATCTCAGCCCGATGGCGTTTATAAAAATCAATCATGCCATAATGCTGCACTTCCTCACAACCGGTGACCACTGCCAGCACGCGCGTGTTTTCTAACGGCTTGAATTTCAATTCTTCAGCAAGGGTTAAGACCAACCCCACCGCGGAAGCATTATCGTTTGCCCCGGCGGTAAAGGGGGTGGTCTCGGCTTGCAAGCACATCGCTGCCAGCAAAAGCGCACAGATTGCAGCAGGGATACTGGCAAACCATGCCCAAGCCCAACCAAAAATTGCCCCCAGTGTGAATAAAATCGCTTGCGCGATAAAGGTGATAAAGGCAATCATGGTGAATTTATCGTAGATTTTCACCCAGGTGGGAGAGCGAAAAATGAGCGGGGTTAACTGACTGTCCACATGTCCGACCAGGATCAAATCGCGCTGGTGTGGCCCGGCTGGTGGGATGACAGTAAAAACATTTTGACTTTCCCCTTTTGGCACAATCATCCGGAAAAGGTTATTTTGAAAACCCAATTCCTGCACCTCGCTGATCAACACCACCACTGTCAGCAGTGCTGCGATGGTTGCCGAGGTTCTGCCCCCTAGAGGATAGATCCCATAAGCGATTAACAGCAAGATTGCCCCTAGCAAATGAGGGTGAAAGATCGAGCGAGCGCTCTTGAACTTCTCCATACGCGGAATTAATCCCAGCTTTTCAAATTGCGTACGGACATATTCCGCACCCCGTCGTTCGCCTTCCCGGGTGGGGCCACGCGGCCCAATCTCCACCGCCAAAGCGTAGATGTGCTCCAACCAGCGTTTAACCTGTGGGTGATCTGATGATGGCTTGTTCATAAAAAGCTCCTCAAAGCCTACATATGCTTCACAATTGCCTCGCCAAACTCCGAACATTTCAATAGCGTAGCGCCTTCCATCAAACGATGAAAGTCATAGGTCACCGTCTTGGCGGCGATAGCGCCTTCCATCCCCTTCACGATTAAATCGGCTGCTTCCTTCCACCCCATGTAACGCAGCATCATCTCACCGGAGAGGATGACCGAGCCAGGGTTGACCATATCCTTATCGGCATATTTTGGCGCTGTGCCATGCGTCGCCTCAAAAACAGCGTGACCGGTTTCGTAGTTAATATTTCCACCGGGAGCGATGCCAATACCGCCTACCTGTGCTGCCAGCGCATCCGAGAGATAATCACCGTTCAAGTTCATCGTCGCCAGCACGTCAAATTCTCTAGCGCGGGTGATCGTTTGCTGGAACACAATATCGGCAATGACGTCTTTGATCAAAAGCTTACCCTCCCTCAAAGCCGCTTCCTGCTCGGCGTTAGCTGCTTCTTCCCCTTGGGCAGCTTTGGTACGCTCCCACTGCGCCCAGGTGTATACCCGTCCGCTGAATTCTGCTTCTGCCACTTCGTACCCCCAATTGCGGAAAGCACCTTCGGTATATTTCATGATATTCCCTTTATGCACCAGCGTGACGCTACGTCGCTGATTTTCCAAAGCATATTGGATTGCTGCCCGCACCAGGCGAGTCGTACCTTCTTTGGAAACTGGCTTTAACCCGATACCGGCTGTCTCTGGAAAACGCATTTTGGCGTATTCCTGCGGGAAATTCTCTTTCAGTAATTGTTTGAATTTACGGTTCTCTTCCGTGCCATATTCGAACTCGATGCCGGTGTAAATATCCTCCGTGTTTTCGCGGAAAATCACCATATCCACGTCCTGCGGACGCTTTACCGGCGAAGGCACACCGTCGAAATAGCGCACCGGCCGCAGACAGACATATAAATCCAACGCCTTTCGCAGAGCGACATTCAAAGAACGGAAACCACCCCCAATAGGCGTGGTCAATGGACCCTTGATACCAACTAGGTACTCACGAAATGCTTGCACCGTCTCCTCTGGCAGCCAGGTACCCAATTGGTTATAAGCTTTTTCACCGGCCAACACCTCTACCCACATGATCTTCCGTTTGCCGCCATAGGCTTTTTCCACCGCGGCATCGAACACTCGCTGGGAAGCCCGCCAAATATCCCGCCCAGTACCGTCTCCCTCGACGAAGGGAAGGATGGGGTGATCAGGGACTTCGAGACGATTACCGCGCAGGACAATTTTCTCCCCCGCAGAAGGCACCTTTAAAGAATAGGGACTCATAGTTTACTCCTCGTTTTTGGCATTATCTTTCCGGGCAGCTATCCAGGAAGAAACCCATTGGGGGTCAGATTAGCAGAATAACCACACACGGAAAGCAACCTGATTATAACAAACTTCTTTTAGGCATGATCCTGCCATTCTGGATGTTGGATAACGTTTGTATTTCATGCAGGACGGTTGAGGTAGGGAGACTATTTTAGTCGAATAATATGCTCCCTTCTCAAAGCATCGTAACGACAGGAGTCACAAGACGAACAAGAGAGTATTCTTAAAAAGATTGGGTTTCGATACGCAAAGCACGCTACGTAAACCAAGCTACTCTGTTGGTTGAGCGGTGTACTGAGCTTGTTGAAATATCTGTCGAAATCTACAGATTTTCGCTAAGCAACTTGCAAAAAGGAGCTGGTAAAGCATTAGAATCTCAATGCTTTACAATGTGGAGTATTATCATGGAAGAACATTGACCTAAAATTAAGGCATACGCGGAGCCGCGTATTATCCTGGAAATCGAGTTGGAAACCCGCGCCGGGTCACCGTTGAGTTTGCCGGATTTAGATGAAATCGCGGAATAAGAGATGCAAAACAAAATCCTCTTTTTTGTTGCACACCCAAGTGCCGTGAATTTAGTTAATCCATCGCCTCTCTGGTAGGTACAATCGAACCAAAACATACCAGCGCAAGAAAGTCCCTTGCGCTGGTTTTTTTCTTTCAGCCTGCTTTGGGGCAGAAAGCAATATGTTTCTTCCTCGAAATAAAGATATAAATATTTATGACAAATATTGCTTTAAGCTTGAATTTTATATATAATTTAATTATTCTAAACTTCTCCTTACCAACCAAATCAATCCCTTGCAGGATAAGCGCAATGCCTTCTACATACGGACGGGTTGGGCGGCAAAGAGAAAACCTTTCCCATAAGGAGGCGCTGTGTTTTCCACTAAATCATTGATTCATTTCGTATCTTTTTTTCTGCTGCTAGTGCTGATCCTGACACCGGGGAGCCATGCCCGCGCTGCCGGGATCCGCTATGCCGCTCCGGTCGCGGTGGGCAGCGGCAACTGTTCATCGTGGGCGAACGCCTGCACCCTGCAAACCGCCCTCTCCGGCGCGGCGAGCGGCGATGAAATCTGGGTCAAAGCGGGCGTCTATTACCCGGGCGCAGCCGGAAACCGCACCGCCACCTTCACCCTCAAGAACGACGTCGCCCTCTACGGCGGCTTCGGCGGGACAGAAACACTGCTCAGCCAGCGCGCCTGGCAAACCAACCTGACCATCCTCAGCGGCGACATTGACAAGGATGACACCAACACCGACCACAACTATATTGCCGAGAACACAACGCAAATCCAGGGCAACAACGCCTACCACATCGTCACCGGCGGCGGGACGAACAACACTGCCGTGCTGGACGGCTTCGTCATCACCGCCGGACAGGCGAATGGGAATTTGTTCCCCTACAACGCCGGCGGCGGGATGTACAACTACAACGAGGATTATAGCAGCCCGACGCTGACCAATGTCACCTTCAGCGGCAACTCCGCCGGCGGCGGCGGCGGCGGGATGTACAACTACCAAAGCAACCCGGCGCTGAAGAACGTCACCTTCAGCGGCAACTCCGCTAACTACGGTGGCGGGATGTATGACGACAGCAGCAGCCCCACGCTGACGAACGTGGTCTTCAGTGGCAACACCGCTGGCTACGGCGGCGGGATGTACAGCCGGAGTGGCACCAGCACGCTAACGGACGTCACCTTCAGCGGCAATTCCGCCTCCGACAATGGCGGCGGGATGTACAGCTGGAGTGGCAGCAGCACGCTAACGGACGTCACCTTCCGCGGCAACTCCGCTGCCTACGTCGGCGG
>DAOTVW010000111.1:0-5981 GCA_034436035.1 Anaerolineales bacterium | reverse complement strand
CAAAACTTTCTCCTTTCAACGAAAACAATCTTGTTCATCCTGTAAATCCTGTCTATATGTTGTTTTGAATAACAGTTCATCAAGATCGCTGTTTTTCGCGGGTTGCGTTTCGCGGGGCTAAAGCCGCCTGCTCAATCCGTGTAAGTCCTTCGGACTGGGGATATGAGTCGGATTTACCCGACTTTCATGTTTTGAGGCAGGACTTTAGTCCGCCGAAAAATAGTGAGCCGCGTATCGAGATCGCTGTTTTTCGCGGGGCTAAAGCCACCTGCTCAATACATGGAAGTCCTTCGGACTGGGGGTATGAGTCGGATTTACCCGACTTTCATATTTTGAGGCAGGGCTTTAGTCCGCCGAATAATAGTGAACAACTTATCGAGGCCCGATGTTTTTCGCGGTCTGCGTTTCGCGGGGCTAAAGCCGCCTGCTCAATCCGTGAAAGTCCTTCGGACTGGGGATGTGAGTCGGATTTACCCGACTTTCATGTTTTGAGGCAGGACTTTAGTCCGCCGAAACATAATAAACCGCGTATCGAGACCCGATATTTTAGTTACGACAAGCTCAACCAACGGGGATTCAATACGTCCACGTCAAGCCCTGGCGCACAATAACTCGTTTTACCTTATTCACAATGATTCTTCAAAAGTGAATTGCATCATCCTTCCTTTTCTTAAATCCCTCGCTTGAATTCCCATTCAATCTGTGATATTATTAAACCGTCAGTCGGTTTATAATAGGTTCGACAAATGGCTCGCACGCTCGATCAAGCAAAACACACTGCCAAACGCAATCAAATCCTCGATGCCGCCTATCAGCTGGTTTATACCAAAGGCTTCGAGCTGATGACGATTCAGGATATCCTCACCGACCTGGGTATCTCCAAAGGAGCCTTTTTCCATTATTTCCCTTCCAAACGGGACTTGCTCGAGGGGCTGATCGAACGCATGTTGAACGAGATCGAACAAGTGCTTACACCCATCATCACCGATTCCCATCTCAGCGCAGTTCAGAAATTAGAACGATATTTTGATGTTGCCCAACAATGGAAAAGTGAACGCAAAACCATTTTATTAGGTATTCTACGTGCCTGGTACCAAGACGAAAACGCCTTGCTGCGTCAAAAAATGTTTGCCGCCAGCACTCAACGGGTCAGCCCTCATTTAGCGCAAATCATCCGACAAGGCAACCAAGAAGGGACCTGGTCTTGTGATTATCCCAATGAAACCGCTATGATGATCTTGTACCTGTTACAGGGTTTTAGCGATTCGATAACCGAGAAATTACTTTCTTCAACCTCACAGCTGGATGAAAGCTGGCTCACCCGATCTTTGCAGGCGTATACCAGCGCAGTGGAACGGGTTTTAGGCGCAGCCCCGCATACCCTGCACATTCTAAACACCCAAGATCTGGCGGTTTGGTTCGACCAAAATCGCAGCTCAACCGAACCCCCCAGGGAAAATAGCAAAGCGAGTCAAACATTTCAGCGTCAAGATGAACTCAAAGAGGAGGAGCGACTATGATGCTTTATTTGCGCCTTGCCTGGCGCAACATCTGGAGGCACCGCCGCCGCACGATCATCATCGTCCTTGCCATGGGGCTAGGGCTGGCATTGATGATGTTTTACGATGGCCTGGTAGCCGGTTTCGATCAAGCCATTTACGGGAATGCCATCCATATCTTAGGGGGAAACATTCAAATCCACGCCAGCGGTTACCGTGCCAGCGCCAGTCAAACTCCGCTAATTCCGCTTCCCAATGACCAGATCATTCTGGAAAAAGCACGGGCAGACACCCATGTCCTCGTTGCGTCACGGCGAATCAACACAGCCGGTCTGGCGACCAGCCGAGAGGGAGCGTTTGCAGTGGGGATCACCGCAATAGAACCAGAAGCAGAAGCGCCGGTGAATCTCGCGGCACAGTATGTCATTCAAGGGCGTTACCTCCAGGCAACCGACACCGATTTCGTATTAATTGGAAAAGGTCTTGCCGATGCAATGGCAATTCAAGTCGGTGATCGGTTCACCCTGCTGGGTCGGGGCACTCACGACCAAATGCGGCGACGCACAATGACGGTGGTAGGAATTTTCGACTTGGGTATGCCCGAAATCGAAAAACGCACCGTTTATATCTCACTGGGTGAAGCACAATCTTTGTATGGTTTAGAAAACCAATCCACTGAGATCGCCATCTTTCTCAAGCAATTAGGCGAAGAAGATATCGTTGTCCGCAACCTGACCGCCCAATTTCCCATTGTGGAAATTGATACCTGGCGTTCGAATTTCCCGGAATTACAGCAAGCATTGGGCACAAAAGGGGCAGTCATGAATGTTTTTAGCGTCATCATCCTAATGATTGCCGGGATTGGCGTTTTGAATTTGCTGCTGATGGCAGTTTATGAACGGCAACGGGAAATCGGCGTGCTGTCTTCTTTGGGGATGCGTCCCGCTCAAATTTCACTCCTGTTTGTCCTCGAAGGGACAATGATGGGATTGGTGGGAATTTTTGCCGGCGCACTGCTTGGATTGATCATCAATGGCGCACTTCGGCAAGTTGGGTTGGATTATTCCCAATTTGCCAATGTTGCCAGTTACATGGCGCTCATCAACAGCCGCATATACCCAAGCTGGGGAGTGGATAAACTTCCCCTCCGAGCAGGCACCGTAGCAATCATTGCTACCCTGGCTGCTTTCTATCCGGCTTATGAGGCTTCCCGCCGTGAACCTGCCGAAACGTTACACACCGTGTGAGGTGCCCTTATGATTCAAATGGTCAAAATCGCCTATCGCAATCTTGGACGTAATCGTCGTCGATCTTTTTTCTCTGCATTAGGGTTGGCATTAGGATTGGCATTGCTCCTTTTGATGGCGTCTTTTATCCGGGGAGAGATAAGCAGCGCCTTGGATTACACCATTCGTTTACAAAGCGGACATTTGCAGATTCGGGCTCCATCCTATGAGGAGAGCAAAACCAGTCTAAAATGGGATGACTTGATAGAAGACCCACAAACACTCGCGGCACAAGTCGCTGCACTTCCTCAGGTGTTAGATGCCACGCCCCGTCTTTATGCCACGGCTATCCTGGTATCGCAAAATAAATCCGTGGGCGTGCGCGTTTTTGGAATAGACCCACAGGCAAAAGCCAATCAACCTTATCGGGAAGGGCTCGTGAGCGGCCAATTTCTTAGTCCCGACGATCGAGAAGGCTTGCTGCTCGGACAGTCCTTAGCGCAAAAACTTGGGCTGCAGGCGGGAGATAGAGTGAATCTTTCTGTGAACACCGCCAATGGGGATGTCGATGAGCAGATCTTCATCGTGCGCGGCATCTTCTCAACCGGCACGAACGCCTTTGACAATGCCACCATCTTGCTGCCGTTGTCAAAAGCGCAAGCAATCACGCAAGCGGATAACCACGCCAGCGTGATATTTATCCTGCTGAAAGATAAGCGCTATACCGATAACGTTGCCGATTCCCTTTCTCATCTCCCCTACAAAGTGCTCACCTGGCGCACCATGAACGACATCATCATTCAAACCGAGGATATGGCAAACGCGTATATGGTCATTTTTTATCTCATTGTGCTGGCGATCACTGCCTCGGTGATTGTGAATACATTGATCATGGCAGTCTTCGAGCGAATGCGCGAAATCGGCATTTTAGCAGCGCTTGGCTGGCGGGCAAAGGAGATTTTACTCTTGTTTCTCGCTGAAACCGCAATACTAACCGTGGGAGGTATCTTGCTGGGGTTAATCATTGGTTTATTAGCGGTTACCTATTTTTCTACGCACGGATTTTATATCGGGAACATGGGCATTAGCGGTTTTTTGATCGGAAACATGATTTATACCGAATTAACCCTCTCCGATACAATACGATTAACTTTGATCACTTTTATCATTACGATTATCGCTGGGTTATATCCGGCCATTTTAGCCGCACGCCTGGAACCGGTGCGCGCTTTACGTGGGGCTCAATAACCAGAAGGAGATACCGATGGAACTCATTAAAGTTGAGAACGTTACAAAAGTGTATAAAACCGGAACGGTCGAAACCCAAGCCTTACGCGGCGTAAGTCTAACCATCCAACCCGGAGAATTCATGGCACTGGTGGGACCATCCGGTTCCGGAAAGACGACCTTGTTGCAATTGATCGGATGTCTCGATCAACCCAGCAGTGGCAAAATATTTCTCAACGGCAAAGATGTCAGCCAGCTCAACCGAAACCAACGGGCGGATATTCGGCGTGGCACAATTGGCTTTATCTTTCAGTTCTTTGCCCTTATCCCTACTTTGACCGCTTACGAAAATGTCGAAATGCCTTTATTGCTCAACGGCTTGTCTTCCACAGAACGACGCCAGCGCGTAATGGATCTACTGGAAGCAGTGGGTATGAGACAACGCGCCAACCATCGCCCGGACCAGTTGAGCGGCGGGGAGCAGCAGCGTGTCGCAGTTGCGCGTGCCCTGGCAACCCATCCCTTACTCATCCTGGCCGATGAACCCACCGCGAATCTGGACACAGAAAACGGGAAACAGGTGATGGAGATTATGCAAAGGCTGAACCGCGAAACGGGCACAACCTTCGTCTTTGCCACTCATGATCCCCGCCTGTTTGGATATGCGCAGCGAACGATCGTCCTGCGTGACGGGCAAATTGCCGAAAATTCCCATAGCACCCCAAGCGAAGAATAACCTAATGGAACGGATCTAATATGAAAAAGCTGCAGGATTTTTTCTTTCTCCCTATCATTATCTTTCTATTGGGTTGCTCAGCGACCCCAAAATCAACCCCCACCCCTCTGCCAACTCCAACGGTGGGTAAACAGGTTGCCATCACCCCAAATGGCATCCGCGCTTCGGGTGTGGTAGTGCCAGTCCAAAAGGCGCGGCTTAGCTTCGCCCTCAACGGTCAAATACAAAAGTTGTATGTCAAAGAGGGCGATGAAGTAACCGCAGGGCAAGTGATTGCAGAGTTGGCAAACAAAGAATCGCTGCAAGCAGCTGTGACGGCAGCGGAGCTGGATGTCCTTTCTGCCCAACAGGCATTGGAAGATCTGCATGCCAATGCTGCGCTTGCAAAAGCACAAGCATTGACACAAGTCTCCCAGGCGTATGCTGCAGTACGGGAAGCCCAGTACCAGCTTTATTATTTCCTTTCCTTATCCGGCATCAGCGATACAGATCCGATTCATGCAATGGAAATCAGCCAGCAAGAACTGCAAAAAGCCCGGCAGGAATTTGACCAAGTGCGCTTTAAATCAGAAAACGATCCGCTACGGCGCACCCTCAAAGAACGCTTAGACAACGCCGAAAGCAGCCAACAAAATGCGCTGCGCCGCCTGGAGCTCGAAGCGCAATTGCAAACTGCCCAAGCCAACCTGGATCTGGCAAAAGATGCATATAACCGCCTTAAAGATGGCGCCGATCCCCGCCAGGTCGCCCTGGCTGAAGCACGTTTAAAAGATGCCCAAGCCAGGCTGGCAATGGCACAGGCTACCTTAGCCCAAGCCAGCTTAACTGCGCCGTTTTCCGGTACGATCACCACCTTGGAAGCTAATGTGGGGGAAACGGTGTTAGCCGGAAGCGTCGTGGCGGTGCTGGGGGATTTACAGGAGTTCCGCGTCGAGACCTCTGATTTGAGCGAAATCGACATCAAAGATGTTCAGATAGGGCAGAAAGTGCAGGTGCGGATTGAAGCCCTCAATCAAGATGTGAACGGCAAGGTGATTCAAATCGCGCCCCAATCGAATACGCTCGGCGGAGATGTGGTTTACACCGTTGTCATTGCCCTAGACGAAAAACCTGATGGCTTGCGTTGGGGCATGAGCGCCGAAGTGGAAATCATCACCGAATAAAGGTGAGCGTTTAACGTTGATGAGCATTCCCATAATAGAAGGTAAGGCGAGAAAACTTTAAAGGTTTCGCCTTCTAAAACGGTTCACTAGACCCGTAACATGCCGCGGAAACCCCTGCTGCCATAATAAG
>DAOTVW010000110.1:0-32196 GCA_034436035.1 Anaerolineales bacterium | reverse complement strand
CCTTGCTCCACCGTACTACTCGGTTGTTGCTGACGGATTGTAAAAGTCCTGTCCGCGGTTGGTTTCAAAACACAAAAAGTCTCCCAACCATAATCAAGGGAGATTTGTCGATGGGAATCGGAGGAGGCATCAATGGTGGAAATTCAGGCTATATTGGAGTTGTTACTATAGTAGAATATTTTTCAACACTCTATTATCACCAGATATTGTTGCTCAGCGAATTGGTCAACTTGAACATGTTCTATGACATGATATCGACAGGATTTACAAAATAACCAGGATCGTTTTCATTGTAAGGAAGACGACAGCGCGAACTTTATGTTATGTGCATCGAATAAACTATTTATGGAATTACCTACCACCACAAGTTGTGCTGGCGATTTGCTACGAAAACTGTCCACGAATGGACCACGAATAAACGAATGACGGCGCTATTTGTGCATTCGGGTAATATTTATGGACGGTTCGTTAACACACACAAAGCCTATGATGATGGGATTACCTCTTTAAATACCGCTTTTCAGTTGTATAACCGAATCTTGTGATAAAGTTACGCATTTCAATTCAAGGAAGTCTTTCAAACCTAGTCATTTAAAGGCAATCCTTTCATAAGGAGAAACAATCATTTCTGGTATAATGCTTTCTTTGAGAATACGGATTGATTTTTCAAAGAGGTACATTAATAGCTAATCGTTTTACGCTCGTAAAGGATTTGCCTGCCACCAGTTCTGTTCCTATTTGTGCAAATCAGTTGGTTGCAGGTTCGAGTCCTGCACGGGTCATTTTATAGTAACATCACCTGCTTTCTCAGCAGGGATTTTTTTAATCTGACTTATTAAAATTGGATCAGGGTAAATGGGATGAATCGAAAAGGGTTATTGTATGGATTGACGGCTTATTTGATATGGGGCTTTTTCCCTCTTTATTTCAAGCTAATCGAAGTAGTACCATCCGTACAAATTTTAGCGCATCGGTTTGTATGGTCTTTTTTATTAATAGTAATCATTAATGCCGTTCGTCGTGAATGGCGGATAATATTCAGGCTGATTACTCATTGGAAAATCCTGGTCACTTATGCTGTGGCTGGCAGTTTATTAGCCATTAATTGGGGGGTTTATGTATGGGGGGTCAATCATGGGCATGTGGTTGAAACCAGTTTGGGATATTTTATCAACCCCTTACTCAATGTCGTGTTAGGTGTCCTCTTCTTGAGAGAAGAATTGCATTGGTCAAAGTGGATTCCAGTGGGATTGGCAACCTTAGGGGTGCTCTATCTTGCCTTCCAATCTCATGCTTTACCATGGATCGGTTTGGTATTGGCGTTTTCCTTTGGATTATATGGATTGGTGAAAAAAGTTGCGCCACTAAACTCATTGCAG
This sequence comes from Anaerolineales bacterium, assembly GCA_034436035.1. Lineage (GTDB taxonomy): Bacteria > Chloroflexota > Anaerolineae > Anaerolineales > UBA4823 > UBA4823. The sequence goes on along the minus strand of DAOTVW010000110.1, from coordinate 30,817 downwards.
GGATTAACCTTAGAGACAATGACGATTTTTCCGCTCGCCTTTGGTTACTTGATAATAATGAATATGATTGGTGAGGGGGTGATCTTTCACACAACAAGTATGGTAAATATTCTTCTCATTTTTACGGGAATATTAACAGTGGTACCGCTCTTACTGTTTGGGAATGCAGTGCGTATGATCCCACTTTGGGCGCTAGGTTTTTTGCAATATGTTACCCCTACTTGCCAATTTCTCTTAGGTGTTTTTGTCTTTCACGAACCTTTTTCGCCTCATCGACTGATCGGTTTTGTTCTCATTTGGGTAGCATTAGGGATATTCTCAGCGCAGGAATTGGTGGCGCACCGTCAAGCAGTTGTTGTCTATAAGTAGTCGAAATATTGTGAATAATTACACAAATTGAACAAACACTAATTCACTTTAGGGGGTAAAATAGATATATAAAATTAAAACATTTGGAGGACGAACTATGCGGATTCATCCAATTGATGAACATATGCTTCAATCCAATTGGGATGTCATTGTGATTGGGGCAGGAATAAATGGTAGTGGAATTGCCCGCGATGCTGCTATGCGCGGATTGAAGGTATTAGTCTTAGAAAAAGAGGATATTGCCTGCGCAACATCGGCTTGGAATACACGCTTGATCCATGGCGGTTTGCGTTATTTAGAATATTTTGAGTTTTATCTGGTGCGTGAGTCGCTTGCTGAACGAGAAAGACTATTGAAGAATGCACCGCACTTGGTAAAACCATTACCCTTAGTGGTCCCATTTTACAAACAAAACCAACGCGGTCCATTAATTTTGCGGTTAGGAATGATCCTCTATGATGTCCTTTCCTATGATAAATCCCTCGATCATCACCATATCTATTCCGAAAAACAGGTTTATGAAAAAGTGGGCGGGTTAAACCCTAATGGGTTGAGCGGCGCGGCAATGTACTATGATTGCCAAGTGGAATATGCCGAACGATTATCCATCGAAAACATGTTATCGGCAGTGGAAAACGGAGCCACATTTATCAATTATGCGCGGGTGGATCGTTTTCTGGTGGATGGGAATGTGGTAAAAGGGGTTGAATTCACTGATTTATTGGATAACAAGACTTATACAGTACGTGCTCCTCTGGTGATTAATGTTGGTGGGCCTTGGGTAGATGAAGTGTTAAAAGGCCTTGGGAAACCAGTTAAACGAATGATAGGAGGGACAAAAGGCAGTCATATTGTGGTAGAGCAATTCCCCGGCGCGCCAAAAATGGCGATCTATTTCGAAGCTCGTTCAGATGGAAGACCCATGTTCATCATACCATGGACAGGTCGGTTGTTGATTGGCACCACCGATTTTCATTATCATGGTGATTTGGATCAAGTAGTGATGGATGACGATGAGATGAACTATTTGGTAAATGAGACGAATCAGGTCATTCCGAGTGCCAATTTAACTCCGCAAAAAGTCCTCTACTCTTACTCTGGTGTTCGTCCTTTACCCTACACGGGAGATAAAAAAGCGGGGGCGGTTACGCGACGTCATATCATCTATGACCATGCGCCTGAAGTAGAAGGACTGATATCGATTATCGGTGGAAAATTAACCACCTTTCGCAACCTAGCCCAGCAGTGTGTTGACATGATTTTCAAAAAACTTAATAAGCCAAGAGTGGAATGCAAAACCATGCAGGTGCCTCTACCTGGCGCAGGGGATGGTAGTTATAAAGAGTTTCGTAATCAATTCCTCAATCAGAGCGGATTAGATCCTGAAACCGCGCAACATTTGCTGGCGATTTATGGCGTTCGAGCCGAGGAAATCCGCCAACTTATACAGAAAGATGGTCGGTTAGCTGAACGTCTAAGTCCAACCGATCCGATGATCGCAGCAGAAGTAGCTTTTGCCCTCCAAAATGAGATGGCAGAGACGGTACGCGATATTCTACTTCGTCGCTCACTCACCGCTTATAACAATCGGGTTGGATTGGATGTAGTTGAAAAAACTGCTCAAGTTGCGGGGGAAATAGCGGGGTGGCCGCATGAGCGCATAGAAGAAGAGATCGCAGCATATCGCAATTACATACAACGCTTTCGCCCAGCTTTGAATCGGTAGTAGTTGATAAAGAAATATAGTAAGTGGCTTTCACCTCATGAGTGATAGCCACTTTTATCCTTTTTTAACTGAAATCTAACACTAGAAATGGTCATTGTGAGGTATGATGAAGGTTTGTAAATGAACATCAAAAAAGAATTGAAAACGATATGGATTTATTTGAGGTAACTCAATCTGAAAATAGCCTGACCAGTACAATAGATACGGATCAAACGGATTACCTTGTTTTAGAGGTTCGTAATTTATATAAAGACTATCACACACCGGCTGGTGTTACTCATGCCCTGCGTGGAGTTAACTTAAAGTTATATCCTGCTGAATTCGTCGCTATTGTGGGAAAATCTGGTGCAGGAAAATCAACACTGATAAATTTGATCACCGGCATCGACACGATAACATCGGGCGAAATTTTTTTTCGGGGCGAAGCAGTGCATTCCCTTTCGGAAGAGCAGAAAACAAAATGGCGCGGTCGAAATCTTGGAGTTGTATTTCAATTCTTTCAACTTTTGCCCACTTTGAATTTGCTTGACAATGTAAAAATCGCTATGGACTTGCAGCATTTTCTTACCCCAATAGAACGGCGGGAACGGGCTTTAGAGTTGCTCGATTTGGTCGGAATTAAAGAACACGCCTTCAAAATACCGGCGAAAATCTCGGGTGGGCAACAACAACGGGTAGCGATTGCGAGGGCTTTAGCGAATGATCCAGCTTTGATTGTGGCGGATGAACCAACCGGTAATCTCGATTCACATACTGCAGCGGAGATTTTTGATGTGTTTGCAACTCTGGCAAAGCGGGGAAAAACGGTTTTAATAGTTACCCATGATCGGGGAATTGAGAAATGGGCAACCAGAAAAGTAGAAATGATCGATGGAATGGTATACGAAAAATGATTGTTGATGCACGCTGGACAAAAATATTCAAAGATATCTGGACGAACAAGACGCGTTCCTTGTTAGTTATATTATCCATTGCTGTTGGGGTTGCTGCGTTAGGGATGATCTACAACGCGGGCAGGATAATTCAGCGCGATCTATATGGGCAATTTCAAAACGGAAACCCTGCCCATGTCTATATGTATGTATCCCCTTTCCCAAAAGAATTAGCCAATTCCGTTGAAAATATGCGCGAAGTACAATCGGCTCAAGCAACCCGTATTCTCGCTGCGAAAATATTGAACAAGAAAAATAAATTTGAGGATATCAGCCTGCATGCATATCCCCCGGCGAGTGAGATAAAAATAAATCGCTTTTCTATTGAACAAGGACAATATCCTCCTCAAGTGCGAGAGATTGTGCTGGAACGGCAATCGGCGCAATTGTTAGGGTATAAAGTGGGCGATTCAGTTCAAGTGAAATTAGAGGATGGCAGGTCTTTTCAACTAAAGGTGAGCGGCATTGCTCATGATGTATATGAGATGCCGTTTGCTTTGATGGGAGAAGCAACCGGATTTGTCAATATGGATACCTTGCGCTGGATGGGAGTGCAGCCAACTTATAACCGCCTGGAGATTGTGGTAAGTGGTTCGAAAATTGATAAAGCGTATGTTTTAGATGTGGCGGAAAAAATCAAAAGCCGCGTCATTGAACCAGCCGGCTATATCGTTCTTAGCACCCGGATTCCAGGTGTTGGATCCAACCCCGGTGATCATTGGGCTCATAATCAGATCCATGGATTTCTACTCATTCTGCAAATCATGAGCGTGATGGCAATGTTATTGAGCGGAGGACTGGTGGTAAACACGGTCTCGGCGATCATTGTCCAACAGGTGAAACAGATTGGTATATTAAGGGCAATCGGTGCTTCTCAAAAGCAAATTATGGTGATGTATTTCTTGAACGTGTTTGTTTTTGGCGTCATTGGATTAATCCTTGCCATCCCGTTTGGCTTATTGGGCAGCTGGGGTTTGGCTAACTTTGCTGCCCACTTTTTGAATTTTAATGTCACTGTGATAAATTTGCCTTGGGATGTGCTGTTACTACAGATTGGAATTGGGTTATTCATGCCATTAGGTGTAGCTCTTTTCCCAATTTTATCGGGTACACGTATTTCCATCTACGATGCAATTTATCAATATGGATTAAACAATATTAAAGGTGTAGGACGATTAGAAAAACTACTTAGCCGCATACGGTTATTAAGTCCACCGGTATTGCTATCGCTGCGGAATACCTTTCGCAAAAAATCCCGATTAGCATTTACCTTAGCTACATTAACATTAGCGGGGGCGATGTTCATTGCGTCTTTTAGCACCTATTCTTCACTGAACGCACAAATTCAAGATGTAGAACGATATGTGGCATTTGATGTGATGTTGCCCATTCCGGGTGGAGCAAACCGAGCCACGGTTGAAAGAGAAGCACTTCGTACGGATGGTGTTGCCTATGCAGAAGGATGGATGCTCAGTGAAGGGGTAATAGTTCGACCGGATGGAAGTGAAAGTCAAGGGATCCAAATTGTTGGTTTACCAGTTGATGCCCGCACTATCCGACCAAATATCCTTAGCGGTACATGGTTGAGCGGGGAAGGATCGGCACAACAAGTTGTCATCAATCAAGATTTAATTAATGATGAAGGGGAAATAAAAGTCGGAGATACAATTACGCTGAAGGTTGGCGATCGAAAGCAAAGTTTTAATGTAGTTGGCATCGTATCCAAACATTTATCAGGGTCACGTATTTATATGTCTCCGAGTGCTTTTTCTCGTTTGACGGGACGACACAACGAGGTGGATATGGTGAGGGTTTTAGCTGCCCCGGATCATCTAAGCAACCAAGAGATACAAGATAAATTGGCTACCCGTCTCGAAGAACGGTTTAGTAATGCGGGCTTGAGTAAAGAAAGCAGCACAACCCGTCATTCCTTCTTTAGCGAGTTCACACAAGTATTTAATATTATTTTATTTGTTCTGTTAATTATGGCGGGGGTGCTTGCTGTCGTTGGCAGTTTAGGATTGACCGGTTCATTGGGAATAAATATTCTCGAACGCACGCGGGAGATTGGAGTGTTGCGGGCAATCGGCGCCGCTAACAAAGCGGTGGTTAAAATTGTCTTATTGGAAGGTTTAGTGGTGAGCGTGGTGAGTTGGATTTTCGGTGCGATTACCTCGTTCCTTTCAAGCCCGTTATTGGCAGCGGTCGTGATTTATGCTGTTTTGAAAACCAGCATGAATTTTCGCTATTCCTTCGTCGGTTTGATCATTTGGTTTGTGGTGGTGATCTTGATTGGTGTATTTGCCAGCTTGATACCGGCTCGTAAGGCGGCATTGCTCCAGGTTCGCGAGGTATTGGATTATGAATAGTGGGCAAACAGAGAAGGCTGGATTTGATTCCGCTGCGCTGGAATTAACCAAATCAATTCAACCTGTTGAAGAAAATGCATTGATCCGATTGATTAATGTTCAAAAATATTATCAGACGCCGGCTGGTAAATTTGTCGCTCTCAAAGATGTCAACCTGCATATAGCAAAAGGGGAATTTGTTTCTATTGTTGGTAAATCTGGAAGCGGGAAGACAACTTTAATCAATCTCATCGTTGGGATTGACAATCCAACAGATGGCGAAATCTATATCGATAATGTTCCTGTGCATTTGTTAAAAGAAAGCGAAAAAGCCACCTGGCGCGGTTATCATATTGGAGTAGTTTTCCAATTTTTTCAACTATTGCCGACTCTAACCGTCTTAGAGAATGTCATGTTGCCGATGAGCCTGTGTAATTTATATCCCGGGCAAGAGGGGGTGGACCGGGCAATGGAATTGTTACGCTTAGTTCAGTTAGAAGACCAGGCTGATAAATTACCGTATTTATTATCCGGGGGTGAACAGCAAAAAGTTGCGATTGCTCGTGCTCTTGCCAATGATCCCCCAATCATTGCCACCGATGAACCAACCGGTAACCTTGATTCAAGGACAGCAGAAGCAGTGATGGAGTTGTTTTATCGTTTGGTCGAACAAGGGAAAACAGTCTTAATGGTCACGCATGATCCCGAATTAGCACAACGTGCTGAAAGGAAAATCATGCTTGCCGATGGGAAAATCATCGCCAGTTAATTTTTGGATAATCTATACGCCAATTTTACATACTTTATATGCGCTTTTGCATATAATCTTGAATGAGAGAGATGCGAATTTCGTTCAGGAAATCATGAATGAGTGAGAATATCATTGAGTTATTGCGACGTGTTGCAGTGGCGGAATCGGAAATCCGTTTGCTGAATGTTTATCAAGGAATTCCGATAGCATTTCCTGCAGCAATTGTTTATGTAGGGGCGAATTCCATCATTGTAAAAACAGAAAAATATCAAATTGTTTGCCTATACCAAGAAAGGCAAACGTTCATCCAATATCCTGGTTTCCCATCGGTGATCAAAGCGCACGTGAATGGTGTCGATGCGAGCAATTTACAGGCGGAATTAACCGAATTTTCTTATGTTCATGATGGAATCGGCGAACGCAGGCAAGTGCGGGTTTGGCCGAAGGAAGTAGTCACTGGGCAGTTGCGGTTATCGGATCGAATGGAAACTCTGACAGGAGAATTAGCGGATATTTCCTTAGAAGGAATGGGGATTTATCTTCCTAATAACGAATATACGATTCACCTTTTTCGGCAGGGACGGAAGGTGGCTATTTTGTTCAGATTGCCAGGCGTTTTTCAGCTGCCGATTCCAAAACGTTATGAAAGCAGTGTTACAGAAGAAAGTGATCGTTATGATCGTTCTCAATTACGACTTTCTTCCATTCACACGCCCGCTTATGGAAGTGAGTATGTTGGAGCGGGAGGAACGCGCACCGTTCATTCTCCAGAGGTCGAAGTAAGTGGTGTGGTTGCCAATAATTATACCGAAGCCAATACCAATCGTTGCCGTATCGGAGTGCGCTTACAAGCTAGTGAGAATTATCGCCTTCTGGTATCGCAGTTTATCTCGCAGCGACAATCAGAGATTATTCAAGAAATCAATGCAATTTATCGGCTACTAAAATTGCAATCCGAGAAATCGCCTCGTTAAATTCTTCGGTTTAATGCGTCCATTACTGCCACTGCAGCGATATGGACAATGTCCCGCACCTCGTCGCCGGTTTGTAAGACATGTATCGGCGCTCCCATTCCTAATAAAATAGGTCCAATCGCCTGGGCATTTCCTAGACGTGCTAAAAGCTTATATGCAATATTTGCCGATTCGAGTGAAGGGAAAACCAATACATTTGCATCGGTAACCCGACTAAACGGAAAACGCTCTTTGATGATATCTGCAACCACTGCTGTATCTGCTTGCATTTCTCCATCCACAATTAGCTCTGGATGTTGTTGATGGAGGATTTCCACTGCGCGGCGGACTTTTTGCTGATAAGGATGGGGGGTGCTGCCAAAATTGGAGAAGGATAGGAGCGCGACGCGCGGCTCTAAGCCGAGTTGAACCGCAAATTCCGCTGCCAGGCAGGTAATTTCTACCAAGTCCTCGGTTGTAGGGTCTATGTTTACGGTTGCATCGGTAAATAAATAAGTGCGATCGTTGACGATGATAATGTAAACCCCGGCTGCGCGATTTACTCCGGCTTTCGTATGATGTATTTGTAATGCCGGGCGGATGACTTCTGGGTAGTCATAGGTGAGTCCGGAAATAAACGCATCAGCATCGCCCATTTTTACCATCATTGCACCTAATACATTGGGTTCGAGCACTTTCTTACGAGCATCTTGCAAGGTGATTCCCTTGCGTTGACGCAATTGATAGTATTGTTGAGCGTATGGCTCTAGCCGCGAAAAATTATGTGGATCAACAATGGATAGATCGCACCGTAATCCAAGTTCTTTAATTTTCTGTTGGATAATTTCTGGATTGCCAATGAGGATTGGTTCGGCAATTTTTTCCTCGATAATCTGCGCTGCAGCACGGATAATTTTTGCTTCTTCACCCTCCGAGAAACAGATGCGCTTTTTCTGGGCAGCGGACTTCGCTTTATTGAGAATATAGTAACGGATTTGTTCTCCCATGCCCATGCGGAAAGAAAGCTGTTTTCGATATTCTTCGATATCGACTTGTTTTCTTGCTACGCCGCTCTCCATAGCTGCTTTTGCTACTGCTGGTGCCTCCCAAAGCAAGACGCGTGGGTCGAGTGGTTTGGGGATAATATAATCTTCACCAAACTTAAGGCTGTTCAACCCGTAGGCGCGTAAAACACTATCTGGCACATCCTCTTTGGTTAAAGCTGCCAGGGCGTGACTGGCTGCAACTTTCATATCATCATTTATGGAGCGAGCTCGAACATCTAGTGCACCACGGAAAATAAATGGAAAACCCAAAACATTATTTATTTGGTTGGGATAGTCCGAACGGCCGGTAGCGACTATAGCGTCGGGACGTGTTTCTTTTGCTAACTCATAGCGGATTTCTGGATCTGGGTTCGCCATGGCAAAAATAAGAGGACGTTCTGCCATGGTTTTAACCATATCGGGAGTGAGAATGTCTTTTATCGAAAGCCCATAAAAGACATCTGCTCCACGAATAGCATCGCTAAGGGTGCGGGCATCGGTATCTACAGCAAAGCGAGCTTTATAGGGATTCATTCCCTCACTGCGACCTTTATAAACCACACCACGAGTATCAACCAGGAGAATATTTTCCCGCTTTACCCCAAGCTTCACCATCAATTCAGCGCAGGAAATTGCCGCCGCCCCGGCACCCGAGACAACCACACGCACTTGCGCAATATCTTTTCCCACAATTTCTAAACCATTCAGCAAACCCGCCCCCGAGATAATGGCAGTGCCATGCTGATCATCATGGAATACTGGAATGTCGAGCAACCCCTTTAGAGTTTCTTCGATATAAAAACATTCTGGTGCTTTGATGTCTTCCAGATTGATACCACCAAACGATGGCGCAATGGCTTGAACCACTTGGATAACTGTATCTGGATCATGACTGTTTACCTCGATATCAATACAATCCACATCTGCGAAACGCTTGAATAAAACCGCTTTGCCCTCCATTACTGGTTTCGCTGCTAACGGGCCACGGTCACCTAATCCTAGTATGGCGGTACCATTCGTTACCACCGCTACCAAATTTCCTTTCGCAGTATACTCATAACTCAATTGTGGATCCTTTTCGATTTCCAGAACGGGAATCGCAACCCCAGGCGTGTACGCCAGGGAAAGATCACGTTGGGTTTCCATTGGTTTTGTAGGGATGATCGAGATTTTGCCAGGTTTACCTTTTAGGGTATGATATTCGATTGCTTCTTCACGGGTGATATTGCTCATGATTTTCTCCAATAACTATGCGGTTTTCTATTGTACCTTTATATTTAATCCTCTGGATGTCATACTTTTATGAATTAAAGGATGATTTTTTGTTCAGCTTGGTGAAACCCGTTTATCCAGGGATTGTACATCACTTTTGGTAAGATAAATGTTGAGGGAAATTTATGGACATTCGATTCGGTTGACCCTCAGGATTCGAAATGCTATAATCACATTAATTGAAACCTATTGAACCACATTTTTTGGATAACACGATATTTTGAATCTGATGGAAAAGGATAGCCCATGGATGTAAAAAAAGAGGAGCAAGTTCAAACCAAACCATACAGCGGGGTAAAGGTTTTTTTACCCACCGCTTTATTGATGATGGCAATTGGCTGGGGTGGGTTGATATTGCTCATTTTTCTCACCCTTCCTACGCTTGGGATGCGTTGGTTGTTTTTCTTTTGTGCTGTTATTGCCATTTCAGGCACTTTTATGCCATTGATTGCTTACCTACATCTTCGCTTTCCGGGGAAACCCCCGGCCACTGTGGCGGTGGTGGTTCGTGAATCATTGTGGGCGGGCGCGTATTTTCCCATGCTCGCCTGGTTGCAAATAGGGAGAGTATTGACTGTTGGTTTAGCAGTGCTGATTGCAATCTGTATCGTTGCGATAGAGTGGGCAATCCGCTTAAGGGAACGCAGCCGTTGGGATCCTGGAATGGGGAGAAATCCATAGCTAATGAGCGATTTGCGTTCTTTGCCTTCTGTAGACAAACTGCTGCAAACGGAAACTGCCCAGGATTTTATTGGATGGTATGGCAGATCGCTTACTGTCCATGCCATTCGTTTTTATTTAGAACAATTACGCCAAAATTATCAACCCAATCAATTACTCCCTGACACCCAGGAAATATTATTCAAGGTTCATGAGTTGCTGGATGAGTGGGTTGAACCTTCATTGCTTCCGGTTATCAATGCCACGGGGGTGGTTTTGCATACCAACCTTGGAAGGGCGCCAATCAGCAAAACGGCGATGCAATACACTCAAGAAATTGCCTGCCATTACTCTAATCTTGAGTTTGATTTAGGGCGAGGAAAACGCGGCAGCCGCTTGTTTCATGCGGAAAATTTACTCACGCAGTTGACGGGCGCTGAAGCAGCCTTAGTGGTAAACAACAATGCTGCTGCGGTTATGCTCGTGTTGGCCGGTTTGGCATCTCATCGTTATGTAGTGATTGCTCGCACACAGCTTGTGGAAATCGGTGGTGGCTTTCGTGTTCCGGATGTGATGAAACAATCTGGAGCAAAATTGCTCGAAATAGGTACCACCAATCGGGTTCATTTATCGGATTATGAGGAGGCTTTGCAGCAAAATCCAGCTCTCTTTCTAATCGCCCATCGGTCGAATTTTCAGATCGTTGGTTTTACCAGCGAACCCGAGCGAAAAGAAATTGCCGCTTTGGCGCATAATTATGGGGTTCCTTTGGTGGATGATTTAGGTTCTGGAACTTTACTGGATTCTGCCCGGTACGGTTTAGCTCATGAACCGATGGTACAGGAATCAATACGGGATGGTGCAGATTTGGTTTGTTTTTCTGGAGATAAATTATTGGGGGGACCACAGGCAGGGATTATTGTGGGGAAAAAGGAATTAGTGGAAAAACTACGGCGTCATCCATTAGCGCGGGCGATCCGGGCAGATAAAATGGCTTTAGCAGCATTGACCGCTACTCTGCTTCATTATGTTAAAGAAGAAGCTGAGAAAGCTATTCCGGTCTGGCGCATGATCTCGCTGCCACTGGAAACCATCCACCAGAAGGCGGTAGATTGGCAAAAAGCTTTACAAGAGACAGGGATTGCTTGTGATGTCATCGAAGGAGAAAGCACGATTGGCGGCGGGAGTTTACCCGGTGAGACCATGCCCACTTACTTGTTAGCCATCAAGCCGAAAAGCACAACTCGCTTTTTGAAAGCCTTGCGAGAGTATAATCCCCCCATTGTGGCTCGTGCACAGAACGACCAAATCGTGTTTGACCCGCGGACGATCTTTCCTGAAGAAGAAGAGATATTACTGAATGCTATCCGCAAATTGAGTAAATAGTTTGTCGCTAGGAAGGAAAGTACAATGAAAAAAGATATAGACCGGCTTATGTTGGAACACCAAATCGATGCGTTGTTCGTTTGCGGATCAGCACAGCATAATCCAGCCATGACCTATTTTACTGGCGGTGTTCACCTTACCCAAGCAGAACTAATCAAAGTCGTTCACCAGGAGCCGGTTTTGTATTATGCTTCAATGATGGAGGGGGAAGAAGCAGCTAGAAGTGGTTTGAAGGTATTATCCTATGAGGCGTTACAAATAAACCAACAGTTAGAACAATACAAAAGCAAGCCTGTTCAAGCCCGGGCAGCCCGTTATCAGCGTATGTTAGCGGATCAGGGAATCACTCATGGCAGGATTGCTCTTTATGGGATGATTGATGCGGGTAGTGCTTATGCTACTTTTCGAGAATTAAACCGTTTCTTGCCAGATTTGGAAATCATCAGCGAGGAAGAACAATCATTATTATTGCTTGCCATGGCGACCAAGGATGATCATGAACTGGAACGAATCCGAAAAATGGGGAAAATCACAACTGAAGTAGTTAGTATGGTGGCGGATTTTCTGACCAGTCAAAGGGTGAGCAAACACACTCTCGTCAAAAGCGATGGCACACCGTTATTGATTGGGGATGTCAAAAAGAAAATCAATCTCTGGCTTGCGGAGCGCAATGCAGAGAACCCGGAAGGGACTATATTTGCTCAAGGGAGGGATGCCGCCATCCCGCATAGTTCTGGTTTGGACGATATGCCCATTGAATTAGGGAAGACCATTGTTTTTGACATTTTCCCTTGTGAATTATATGGTGGTTATTATTATGATTTCACCCGCACCTGGTGCCTTGGCTATGCACCAGATGAAGCATTGAAACTTTATCAAGATGTCTGGGATGTCTATCAGTTGGTGACGGGAGAACTCAAGGTTGGCGCAGCTTGCCCGCAATACCAGAAAATGACATGTGATTTCTTTGAGAGCCGTGGTCACACAACGGTGCAATCCAACCCCAAAACGGAAAATGGTTATGTGCATAGCTTGGGTCATGGAGTCGGGTTGCATGTCCATGAGAAACCATGGTTTGGGCGGAATGCAGATGCCAATGATGTCATCCAACCCGGTATGGTGTTTACGATCGAACCAGGGCTATACTATCCTGAAAAAGGAATGGGAGTGAGGTTAGAGGATACTTATATGGTGACTGAGGACGGCAAAATTGAGCTCGTTGCCCCTTATCCGATGGATCTGGTTTTACCTATGAAGAAAGTCTGATCCGTTGATTTATGCAAGCCTTGTATATTTCGCGGACATATAATTTATTTTGACCATGCCAACTCAACAACCGTTACGAATTCTCGGAATTGAAACTTCCTGCGATGAGACCGCTGCAGCAATTGTAGAAAATGGACGAATCATCTTATCCAATATTGTTGCTTCACAGGTGGATATCCACGCCCAATATGGGGGAGTTTTTCCGGAAGTTGCTTCACGGCAACATATCTTGACAATTTATCCAGTTGTCGACCAGGCTTTAAAACGAGCGCATTTAGATATCCAAGATATCGATGCTATTGCCGTCACACGTGGCCCAGGATTAGCTGGTTCGTTGGTAATTGGATTGAATGTAGCCAAAGGTTTGGCAATAGCGAGTGGAAAACCACTCATTGGAATTAATCATCTTGAGGCACATCTCTATTCGGTTGGGTTAGCGGAACGGTCAACGGAATTGGCGGTCTCTCCGCTTTATCCAATGGTCGGTTTAATCGTATCAGGTGGACACACTGAATTGGTGTTAATGAGGGATATTTTGCAATATCAATCACTTGGGATGACATTAGATGACGCAGCTGGTGAAGCCTTTGACAAAGTGGCTCGTTTACTCAAATTATCCTACCCTGGCGGTCCTTCCATTCAAGAAGCCGCGAAAAAAGGTAATCCAGATGCTTTTCATTTTCCACGCGCCTGGTTAGAGGGAAGTTGGAATTTTTCATTTAGCGGTTTGAAAACAGCAGTGTTAAGAGAAGTACGGAAGTTAGAACGATTCCAGAGCTCCTTACCAGTGGCAGATTTAGCGGCAAGCTTTCAAAGCGCAGTGGTGGAAGTTTTAGTGGAAAAAACCATACGGGCAGCCCGTGAATTTCAGGCGAAAAGTATATTGGTAGCGGGTGGTGTTTCTGCAAACCAATGTTTACGAGAAACTTTCGCGAAACGTGCAAGCATCCCTTTGTATATCCCACCTATGGAATTGTGTACCGACAATGCGGCAATGGTTGCCGCAGTTGGATATTACCGTTTCTTAGCTGGCAAACGAGATGATCTCAATGTGGATGTCAATCCAAATTGGCCGCTTACAGAGATAGCTTAAGGGTAGGTGTTTTCTGGATGAGATATGCGTACTGTAAACTCAGAAACCTACCCTTACAGGATTACTCTACTTAATCTGCTTTGACAATACAATCAACCGGGCAAACGGATACACATTGGGGTGAGTCGTAATGGCCGACACATTCAACACAGGTATCCGGGTTGATGACGTAAATAGTATCGCCTTCGCTTATTGATTCGGTCGGGCACTCGGGTAGACAAGCACCACAGGCGATACAATCTTCGGTAATCTTCATTGCCATAGTTTTTTCTCCTTTGTAAGATAATTTCTTGCTGGATTATACTCCAGCGATTAGCGTAATCGACGCCATTCACTTTGTCAATTGACAAATATCATAATAAAGGTGTGGAATCATCACTGGTTATTCACCAATAAAAAGACAACAAGTTGGGCTGGCCCATGGACACCAATGGTTAGAGTCATCTCAATATCAGCGGTACGAGATGGCCCACTAATCAATACCGAACTACTTGCTTCCTGGATACGAGGATGATGAAGCAAATCGGATAAGGTTGGGACGATTTGATCTTGATGCAAGATAACGAAATGGGTAGCCGGTAATAGAGATGCGGTTAGAGGGGATTCCGGATGGGAACAGATAAGCAATGATCCGGTTTCTGCGCAGGCAGCGACCGCAGTGGTCATAATGCTGGGTAGGTCAGGGTTGATTTTTGTGTATTGGCGAGCATGTTTTTCTAACCAGACTTCTCCCAATAAAGATCGCAATTCTTGATGTGCCTTCTGACTAAGATGCAAAATGTTTAACTCTGGATCTAAATACGATTCGATTTCGGATGCAAGGGCTTCGGGCTGGCAAATGTGAACCACACCGCCCAATGCCGTTAGCTCTCGCGAAAATTGATGAATAAGGTCAGCGGGTGGAGTAGGGTGAGCGTTTTTATTATCCAGTTTTTCCGAAGGGTCATCGAGATGAGAGATCGTTTTGGTTGTTGGATTAATCGAAGCCGTATGATTAATCTGAGGAGATTGTTTTTTCCATATATCTTGAAAAGTTTGCGTGGCAGGGCGAGGAAAATCTTTTCCATAGCCCCAGCCAGTCCAAGCTGGGATGCGTAGCCACTGGCTGTTAGGTGAGATCATGCTGGTTAACAAGCGCATGCCCTTTTGAGCAAGGTTAAACAGGTGCGCATGGGATGCCACGAAGGCAAAACCTTTTAGTCCCCATTTAAGGATCTCTGGCGGATTGGGCTTTTCGGCTTTCTCATTACTCACTTTTCCTGCTCGGATTCGTAATAATAAATCGGGCAAATTAATGTCAACTGGACAGGCTTCCCGACATGCTCCACATAAGCTCGATGCCCTGGCAAGGTGCCCAAATTCATGGTATCCAAATAAGGGGGTGGATACAACGGAGCCGATTGGCCCGGGATAGGGAGTGTGTACTCCATTGCGACTGACATAGGCATGACCACCGATTTCGCGAAAAACCGGGCAGGCGTTAAGACAAGCGCCACAACGAATGCATAACAATGCTTCGGAAAGAGGGGATTGGCGCATAGCCGATCGTCCATTGTCAATGAGGATAATATGGCGCTCCAGACTGCCGTCAATTTCAGTGGATTGTCTTGGTGCCCGAATTAAGCTGGTGTAAACGGTGATCTTTTGACCGGTTGCTGAACGGGGGAGTAAGGACAACATTAACGAGAGATCTTCCATGGTGGGGACAAGGCGCTCAATGCCCATCAGAGCGATGTGCACTTTGGGTAAAGTGGTTACCATTCTTCCATTGCCTTCATTAGTGAGCACGCAAATCAATCCGCTTTCTGCAACCCCAAAGTTGACACCACTGATTCCAATGTCGGCATCGAGAAAGACTTGCCGCAAAACTTGACGGGCTGCTTTCGTTAAATCTGCGACGTCCTCGGTGTATGGGATGCCGAGTAATTCGTGGAATGTTTTTGCTACATCTGCACGGCGCAAGTGTACCGCTGGGGTGATGATATGCGCAGGGGCTTCGCCACGGATCTGGACGATATATTCACCGAGATCGGTTTCAACGACTTTTATTCCCGCGTTTTCGAGGGCTTTGTTTAATTCAATTTCCTCGCTGACCATCGACTTGGATTTTGCAATTAATTGGGCTTGATTTTCCCGGGCGATTTCCAAGATAATCCGAATTGCTTCGTCTCCATTCGTTGCATGATGGATGATAAATCCATTTTCGAGCGCTTTCTTGCGAAAGGTTGCCAGGTAATAATCGAGATGTTCAATCGTATTCAAGCGCACGTTATGGGCGCGCTGGCGCAGGATAGATAAATCCTCGGTGAGCGAAGTAAATGCAGTAACCCGGGCATTTATCCGCCGTTCTGCATTCGCATCCAAGGCGGCTTGTAAATTGGAGTCGGACAATGCTTGGTCAATCTTTTGGTAAAAAGGAGTAGGCATAAAATAGAGGTTGAGGTTTATTCAGAAGGGGGGGTATGTTGATTCAGTATTTGGGCGAGGTGAACAGCCTTTGTGGGTTGCAGACGGTGTGAAAATCCACCGTTGATATTTGTGATGCAACCAGCGTCACAGGCTACCACGATATCAGCGCCGCTTGCTTCAATATTTGCTAATTTGCGTTCCAAAAAAGCATTGGAAAGTTGCGGATGTTCAACCGAAAAGACTCCGCCAAAACCACAGCATTCTTCTGCATTCGGTAATGGGACTAATTCAGCGCCTTTTACCATTTCGAGGAGCTTTAAAGGTTGCTTATTCACCCCAAGTTCGCGTAAAAGATGACAGGAAGGATGGTAGGTAATCTTACCCGAATATGATGATTCGAGCTCTGTTATATTTAAAATATCCACTAAATATTCGGAAAACTCATAACAACGCTGGGCAAAGTTTTCTGCCCGTGCCTTCCAGGCGGGGTCATCCTCAAATAACTCGCCATAATGATTGCGGATCATAGCACAACAGGATCCAGATGGAATGACAACATCCCCTTCGGTTTTTTCAAAAACAGCGATGGTGTGTTGGGCGATTGTTTTTGCCTCTTGGCGCAGCCCGGCATTGAAGGCGGGTTGACCACAGCAAGTTTGACCAGCGGGACAAGCCACTTCCACACCGGCGCGTTGTAATACTTCTACGACATCGATTCCGACTTGGGGATATAAAGTATCAATGAGGCACGTGATAAACAACTGGATTTTTTTCGTCATGATGCTAGATTATCGTCATTAAAGCAATTTATCAATTTGCAGCGGGCTGATATAAAATTATTATACTCCGATCTATTCAGAGAAAATATTTATTTCACAATAGGATAAGGATTCCTGAATAAATATACTGGATGAGAAACTATTCTAGCAAATTCAGTGACTCAATGGATAGCTAAGATTAGTCTTTTCTATTGATAAAAATAATTAAACCGAAAAAGAACAGGTATAAATCCCAGGTAGTATGGGTTGTGAGAATAACATAGATAGTGGTAATATTATTAAATATCAATAAAAAAGAAAAGGAAGTTTATGATCGAGATATTTCGTTCAAAACATCCTAACCGTTTCACACTTCCTAGACGAATTGAGCGGTTAGCAGAATTAGCTTATAACCTTTGGTGGACTTGGAATCCGGATGCGATGCGCTTGTTTTTGCGGATTGATCCCTTGCTGTGGGAGAAAACCTCCCATAATCCGATTCGATTTTTACGTTTAGTAGAACGGGCAAAGATCAATGCCGTAGTACAAAATCGTTTTTATTTGGAAGATTACGACCGAATATTAAGTGAATTTGATGCTTATTGCACCCGGAAAGACACCTGGTTTGCGACAACGTATCCCGAATTGCGTAACCGTCCGATTGCTTATTTCTCGATGGAGTTTGGTTTACATGAAACCCTGCCGATTTATGCAGGCGGGTTGGGTATATTGTCTGGCGATCATGTCAAGGAAGCCAGTGATTTAGGGTTACCTTTTGTAGCGGTTGGCTTTTTCTATACGGAAGGGTATTTCACCCAACGGATCACGGAAGATGGCTGGCAAGAAGCAACCTATTCACGCCAAGAATTTGATGAATTACCGGTGCTACCGGTATTAACAGAAGATGGTGAGCCGGAAACGATCTGTGTCGAATTACCCGGCCGCGAAGTGCAGGCGCGCTTATGGGAAATCCATGTCGGGCGTGTTCCGGTATACCTGTTAGATACGAACATCGAAACCAATTCAGCTAGTGACCGCTCTTTGACTGCCCGTCTGTATAGTGGTGATTTGGAGATGCGTATCTCCCAAGAACTGCTATTAGGGATTGGAGGTGTTCGGGCTTTGCGTGTGTTGGGATACAACCCGAGTGTGTGGCACATGAACGAGGGACACTCTGCTTTTTTGGTGTTGGAACGGATGCGCGAAATGGTCGCGGCCGGGAAAACCGTTGAAGATGCCATGAAAATTGTGCGGGAATCCAATATCTTTACAACCCACACACCCGTACCTGCCGGGAACGATGAGTTTCCGCTTTGGTTGGTCGATAAATATCTGTCCCATATATGGCCAGAATTGGGATTAGACCGTGAACAGTTTATTGATCTAGGGCGGCATGCAACCAGTTGGGGAGATATGTTCAGTATGCCGGTGCTGGCCTTGAAACTTTCCGATGGGCGGAATGCCGTTTCTGAATTACATGGGCAAGTGAGCCGAAAGATGTGGCATTTCCTTTGGCCTGATAGGAGTGAGAGGGATGTGCCGATTACACATATTACCAATGGGGTGCATTTGAGTACCTGGCTGGCTCGGCGAATGCGCTATTTATTTGATGAATACCTTGGTAATGGTTGGTTGGATAGACAAGATGATTTTGAACTCTGGGAACAGGTGATGAATATACCTGACCAGGTGCTATGGGATGTGCACCGTCATCTAAAACGCAAGCTGGCTTATTATATTCGTGAACGAGCACGTTACCTTTGGCAGAAAGGAAATGTTCATCCGGTGCAGGTTATCGCTTCAGGCGTTTTACTGGATCCTTATGCGCTAACCATCGGTTTTGCGCGCCGATTTGCACCTTATAAACGAGCAAATTTACTCTTGCGGGACCCGGATCGTTTGCTCCGCCTGATTAGCAGGCAGGAAATGCCTGTGCAAATTATTTTTGCTGGAAAATCTCATCCGGATCATGAAGGGGGGAAACAACTCATTCAGGAGATCTACCGTTTTGCTAAAAGAGCAGATACAGCCGGGAGGGTGGTTTTCTTAGAAGATTATGACCTGAATTTGGCGCGCTATTTGATCCAAGGGGTAGATGTTTGGTTAAATACTCCCCGGAGGCCTAACGAAGCGTCGGGGACTTCAGGGATGAAAGCTGCATTGAATGGTGTGTTAAACTGTTCCGTGTATGATGGTTGGTGGCGAGAAGGATATAATGGACAAAATGGTTGGGCGATTGGAGAAGATATCGATTACCAAGATCCAGAAGCCCAAGATGAAGCCGATTCAAGAAGTTTGTACGAGATTTTAGAAAATGAAATTATCCCCTTATATTACCGGAGGCGTACTTCGGATGATTTACCGGGGGACTGGTTGTTTATGTGCAAAGATGCGCTGCGCACTATCGTACCCCAATTTGTGATGCGGCGCATGGTCAAAGAATATCTAGAACGGTTATATAAACCGGTGATGATGAATAAACAAGTGAGTGTTCGGGAACACAGTAAAAAAACAAAATGAAAGAATGATATGGATTATTTATTAAACATTCATGCCTGGACTGGTGCAGGTTTAATTTTCTTCATGCGAGTTTGTGATATGACACTGGATACCCTTCGGGTATTGGTGGTCATGCGCGGAAAGAAGTCGATTGCTTGGGTTTTTGGTTTTTTTCAATCGGCGATCTTTGTAATGGCGATCAGCACGGTACTGAGTCATCTGGATAACCCATTGAATATGATCGGCTATGCAGCTGGATTTGCAACTGGGAATGTCGTTGGCATTATGATCGAAGAGCGCTTGGCAATTGGACATGTCCACTTGCGCATCATTAGTTCGAGGCGTGGTGCAGCCATTTCGGAAAAATTGCGCGAATCAGGATATGCAGTCACAGAAATACCGGCGCGCGGAAAAGATGGCACAGTTAGTCTCATCGTTGTAAGCGTGTTACGGAAGAATGCTAAAGCGGTTGAAGAAATGATCCGCGAGGTTGACGAGGAAGCATTCTTAACTGCTGAAGATGTAAGACCATTACGGCGTGGTTTTTGGCGCGCATGATTTAACGAAAAATGTCACAAATAGATGATGACAAATAACCATTGTATTGGAGTCGAAAATTCTTTACAATAATAGTAAATATTGACAATAAATGTAAGCAATAATTCGAAAAGGTTATAACGGATGATGCGAATTAATCGCAGGACAGATTATGCCATTCGGGTTCTGTTGGCACTTGCCAAACAGCCTCAAGGAACTCGTTTGTCAACCCAGTTTATCCAAAAAACAATGTTGATTCCACGGGCATTTTTATTACGCATCATCGCTGATCTCTCAAAAGCGCAGTTAATCGAAACCTACCCAGGTCCACGCGGGGGATTGCAATTGGCACGTTCCCCGTCCCAAATTAATTTACGGATAGTATGGGAAGCACTTGAAGGACCATTGGTCATCTCGGAATGTGTAGCATCCCCTGAAGAGTGTCCGCTGAGTGAAGGATGCCCGGTAAATTCACATTGGGCACATATCCAAAGAATGCTCATCGAAGAATTAGAAAATACCACTTTAGATAAGTTGGCTGCAGAAGCGCATCATTTAGATTCTTTGGTTTTGTATAAGGATGACAAATAAAGAATTTTCTATCTATATTTTCTATAGGAGGTTTTTATGAATGCTATTCTTTTTGCTCGGCTGCAATTTGCAATCACTACCGTGTATCACTTCTTTTTTGTCCCGCTGACCTTAGGTCTATCCGTGTTGGTCGCCATCATGGAAACGGCGTACCTAAGAACGGGAAAAGAAGTGTATAAAGAGATGGCAAAGTATTGGGGAAAGCTATTCCTCATTAACTTTGCTATGGGTGTGGTCACCGGTATTGTCCAGGAATTTCAGTTCGGGATGAACTGGTCAGAATACTCCCGTTTTGTGGGCGACATTTTTGGTGCGCCTCTTGCGATTGAAGCGCTGCTCGCCTTTTTCTTGGAATCGACTTTTTTGGGCATCTGGATCTTTGGCTGGGAAAGATTATCTAAAGGTGTCCATGCGTTAGCGATTTGGTTGGTAGCCATTGGCTCCAATTTATCGGCATTGTGGATTTTGATCGCTAATTCATTTATGCAAGAGCCGGTTGGATTCACCTTGCGCAATGGCAGGGCAGAAATGACGGACTTCTTTGCCCTCCTCTTCAATCGCAATGTTTGGGTGCAATTCCCTCATACCGTACTGGGCGGATTTTCCACTGCAGCGTTTTTTGTTTTAGGGATCAGTGCTTATTTCTTGCTGCGGAAGAAACAGGTTGAATTCTTTCAACGATCCTTTCAAATCGCAGCCATCTTTGGTGCCGTCGCGATTGTGTTGACTGGTCTCTTTGGCCATATTCAGGGTCAGGAGATGGTTCGCTCACAGCCCATGAAAATGGCAGCGGCTGAGGCATTATGGGAATCCAAAGACCCTGCCCCGTTTTCCCTGGTTGCGTTGATCGACACCAAAAATCAGCGCAATACTTTTTCCATTGAAATACCCTACGCATTGAGTATCCTTGCTTATAACAAACCCAGCGGAGAGGTAAAGGGCATCATTGATTTACAAAATGAATTTACTCAGAAATTTGGACCCGGAAATTACATACCCCCTGTTGGAGTTGCTTTTTGGACATTCCGCATCATGGTGGGTGTTGGAACATTGATGGGGTTGCTGGCTTTATATGCGCTGTATATTGCGCTTGGAAAAAAATATAACCATCCCAAGATATATTGGGTGGTTTTTATCTGGGCAATTATTTTGCCTTATATCACCAACACCTGCGGCTGGCTGCTGACAGAAATGGGGCGGTATCCTTGGGTCGTTTATGGTTTGATGAAAATCGAAGATGCCATCTCTCCCACAGTTAGCGCTTCTTCTGTCTTGTTCACCTTGATTGTGTATACATTAGTGTATGCTGTTTTGATGATTGCCGACATTTACTTGCTGAAAAAATTTGCCGTTGCCGGCCCAGAAGGATTGAATTTAGCACCTACCTCAAAAGGGAAAAAGGTGCGTTCCACAGCAAACAGTTATTAATTTTGGATTGGAGGGCGAAATGAGTCTCAATACAATTTGGTTCATTCTGATCGCGGTTTTATATTTAGGTTTCTTTTTACTGGAAGGATTCGATTTTGGGGTTGGGATGTTATTACCCTTTTTAGGTAAAGACAAAAATGCAGGAAAACAAGATCAGCTGCGCCGCTTGATTATTAATACCATTGGTCCTCATTGGGATGGGAATGAGGTTTGGTTATTGACCGCCGGTGGGGCTACTTTTGCGGCTTTTCCCCACTGGTATGCCACGTTTTTTAGCGGTTTTTATTTAGCTTTGTTCTTGCTTTTACTGGCACTGATTGTGCGCGGTGTCGCTTTTGAGTTTCGCAGCAAAGATGAAAACCCAACCTGGAGAACAATTTGGGATTGGTGTATCTTTATCGGCAGTTTCCTGCCAGCGTTATTGTTCGGTGTCGCCTTTGCCAATTTGGTTAAAGGGGTACCAATCGATCAAAACATGAATTACGTTGGTACGTTTTTTACATTACTCAACCCTTATGGATTGATCGGCGGAGTGATGGCAGTTTTGTTGTTTGCATATTATGGCGCCCTGTTTATTAACTTAAAAACGTCGGGTGAAATGCAAGGGAAAGCAGAAAAGGCTGCCAATAGTTTATTCTTACCGACTGTGTTAGTGCTGCTTGTATTCATTGCAGCCACCTATATCTATACGGATATTTTATCCAAATTAGGTTTTGGACTAAGTTTGATTGCAGTCCTTGGCTTTGTGGCTCTCCTAATTAGTGGCTGGATGCTCAAACAAAAACGCATTGGTTGGGCATTTGTGCTCGCTGCTGTGGCAATTGCGTTTCAAATCATCACCGATTTTGTAATCCTTTTCCCGCGCGTGATGGTATCTAGTTTGAATCCGCAATGGAGTCTAACAATCCAGAACGCATCATCCAGTCCTTATACCCTCAAAGTGATGACGATCATCGCTGTAATCTTTGTACCAATTGTGTTGCTCTATCAAGGATGGTCTTATTGGGTATTCCGCAAGCGAATAACCGCTAAACCAGAAGAATTAACCTATTAATGTTGCTGAGTAAAAACCTCCTGCGATTGGGCTGGGCACAGCGTTGGTATTTTGGTCTGGCTGCTTTGCTTGGCATCGCAGGAGGTGCTATTTCTATTTGGCAAGCGCGCATTTTTAGCCAAATCATTGGGCAAGTTTTTTTAGACCATTTTGGTTTAGAAAAAGTTGGGGGAATCCTGGTGATCCTGTTAGGGGTGATGCTCTTGCGTGCTTGTTTATTGGGGGGACAAGAAGTTTTTTCATCCATCGGTGCTTTTCATCTAAAATTAGAGCTGCGCAAAAAACTAACCGCTGTTTTACCCAGAATGGATTTTTTACAACGGAACAAAGAAGCAGCCGGAGAACTATCACAGACGTATTTAGATGGCGTTGATGCTTTGGAAGCCTATTTTGGGCAATATATTCCCCAAGTATTTTTGGCGGGTTTTGTTCCGCCATTGATTTTGATAGCGGTATTTATCATTGACCCACTTAGTGGTGTGGTTTTTTTAATTACTGGCCCACTGATTCCCGTATTTATGCGCTTGATTGGAGAAGTTGCCAATCAACAAACTCATCGGCAATGGAAAAAATTGAGTATTCTCAGTGCTTTTTTGCTAGAGGCAATTCAGGCATTGCCAATGTTAAAACGCCTTGGCATCACTGACTCTTTTGTCGAAAAAGTGGCAGAAAAAGGGAGTGCTTATCGGCAAGCGACCTTGGAAGTCCTTAAAGTAACTTTTTTATCCGCATTTGTTTTAGAGTTGTTAACGACCTTATCCACTGCTGTCGTCGCTGTTCAGGTTGGATTGCGTTTATTATATGGCTGGATACCCTTTGAACAGGCTTTGTTTGTCCTCGTGATTGCGCCGGAATTTTATCTGCCTCTGCGTCAATTGGGCTTACGTTTTCACGCCGGGATGAACGGGGTTTCGAGTGGAGAAAGAATCCTCCACATCCTGAACCAGGAAGATAACCCATCTGTTGCTAAAGGCTTGGAAATAAATCCTTCTCCTCCTGCTCCACAAAAAATCCAAACGGAATTAAAAAAAGGAATTACTTTTAAGCAAGTGACCTTTCAGCAGCCTGATAGAGGAGTTATTTTGGAGGATATTCATTTCAAGTTGCAACCCGGTGAAATCACTGTTTTAATGGGGGAAAGCGGTTCCGGTAAAACTACACTTGTTCACTTATTGTTGAGATTTCTCAATCCGACGAACGGGAAAATTTTGGTTGGAGATTTATCTCTGGAGACGTTTAATTTGAAGGAATGGTGGGATTGTATTGCTTATCTTCCCCAAAATCCATATTTTTATCATGGAACAATTTTTGAGAATATTTGTTTAGGCAATCCAAATATTCCCCTGGAAAAAGTAATCGCGGCAGCGAAAATGGCGAACGCCCATGCCTTCATCAGCGCTTTACCAAATGGTTACCAAACCATCATAGGAGAGGGAGGGGTCGGGCTGAGCGCTGGCCAGGCACAAAGGATAGCTCTCGCACGCGCATATTTAAAAAACGCGCCATTGTTAATTCTAGATGAGGGAAGCGCCAATATTGATTCGGAAAGTTTAGATACTATTCTCGATAGCCTTATCCGATATAAAGACAATCGCATTATTTTAATCATCACTCATCAAAGCCAGATTGCTGAGATAGCGGATAAACGATTTCGATTAGATAAAAATTTCATGGAAAACGATGAATATAAACTTTCTGGGGTCAATAAGCAATCAGGTGATAGGTTATCTGATGAATCGCTTGAAGATGGAGGAGAAACATTTGAAATTTCCTCCTTTTCCAAAAATGATTATCTGTCAGAATCGGCAGCCTTGGTGAAGCATCCCTTGTTACGATTGGTCAGATTTCTTTTCCCATTATGGAATTGGGTTACTTTGGCAATAATCCTAAGCGTTGCAGCAATCCTTAGCAATGTTGGTTTGATGTACACCTCTGCGTATATCATCTCTTTTGCAGCGCTGCAGCCTTCCATTGCATACCTGCAGGTGGCGATTGTTGGAGTGCGTTTCTTTGGAATCAGCCGTGGAGTTTGGCGATATCTGGAGAGGTTAATTTCTCACCGCGTCACCCTTGATTTATTAACCCGCATGCGAGTTTGGTTCTATCAGGCATTAGAGCCTTTATTGCCTAATCTTTTTCTAAGTTACCCAAGTGGGGATTTGATGAGCCGACTTCTGGGAGACATCGCTGCATTAGAACCTTTTTATGTGCGCGCGATCGCTCCCTTTTTAACCGCAATTGTGGTTGGTTGCGTTATTTCCTTGGCATTTGTCCGCATTTTGCCATTTGCCTCCATATTGTTAGTCATACTATTTCTAATTGCCGGACTGGTTTTACCCTTCATTTACGAACGGGTTTCAGAGAAGTTTGTCGCTCAGATGAGTGAATTACGTGGTGAACTAAATGCTCGGCTGGTAAATTTGATTCAGGGTTTAGGAGAATTGCTGGTCAATCATCGTTTTCCTTACTTTGAAGAGCGCATCCATCAATTAGCAGGCGCATTTGGCCGGTCGCACTTAAACTTTGGGTTGTTGAATAGTTCACAGTTTTTTCTAATGAATGGTTTAGCCTATTTTGCTATGTGGGGAATTTTATGGATTGCTATTCCAGAAGTGGTCTCAGGGCGTTTGGCTGGGGTAATATTGGCTGGTATCGGTTTAGCGGTCTATGTTTCCTTTGAGGCGTTTATGGGATTACCAAACGCCGGACAAGTTTTGGCGAACAGCCGTCAGGCAGCCGGGAGGTTATTTGAGCTTTCTGACCAAGCGATTAAGCCAAAGGAAGTAGAACAATTATTTATAAAAGAAAATTCTCGGTTGGATTTTGAATTTAAAAAGGTAACTTTTTCTTATCAGCAAGTATTTCCAATTGATGGAGAACCTTCCAATCACAATACTCTCCCACCAGCGGTCGAAGATATCGATATCGTCATTCCGTTTGGAAAGCATATCGGAATTATAGGCCCGAGCGGGTCAGGAAAAACGACCCTATTAAATTTGTTGATGGGGTTATACCCAGCCCAACAAGGTGAAATCTTGGTAAACGGACGAGAATTGAATAACATCGATTTGGTTTCTTTGCGGCGAAATATATCCTCCAGCGGACAAGATGACTTTTTCTTCCATGACACATTAGAGAGCAATCTTTGTTTACTTAATCCACATGCATCCAAATCTCAAGTTGAGGCAGTTCTTAAGGCTGCCTGTTTAGAGGAATTGGTTAATTCCTTGCCAGATGGATTAAACACCGTTATAGGCGAACAAGGAAAACAATTAAGTGGCGGAGAGCGTAAAAGGGTATTAATTGCAAGGACTTTATTACGCGACGCGCCCATTTATATCTTCGACGAACCATTTGCGCAGTTGGATGAAACCACCGCAAGACTGGTATTACAAAATATCCTCCACTGGTGTGCAGGGAAAACCCTCCTCATCGTCAGCCACCTCTATTGGGGTTTTGATGCGTTGGATGAGATTATCGTCATGGACAGAGGAAGAGTGGTGCAACGCGGTCGTTTTTCTGAAATAGACCATTCCTTTATCCGATAGACTCAATTTAACGTCTCGTCAACTAGCCAAATGCAAGTTTCGGTGATAAACCAGGATTTGCCGTACTGTTTTCCATTTCTTCGAGCGGGATGCCATCACCGATCTCCTGTTTCCCGATGAGGACTAATTTTTTAATTTCCTCTCGATCCGAGATGATGTTGACGATTTTGCCATCACGCATTTGGATCACCCGATCTACATATTCAATCATCCGTAAATCATGGGTAACCATGATGGCGGTTAGGTTTTGTTCATGGATTAAATTGGAAAGTATTTCAACCACTTGATAAGCGCGATCTGAATCCAACGCAGCAGTAGGTTCATCGGCCAGGACAATTGCTGGTTGGTGAATAAGCGCTCGGGCAATCGCCACTCGTTGTTGTTCACCGCCAGATAATTGGGCTGGGAAATTGTTAAGCCGCTCTTCAAGGCCTAACCGAACAAGTAACCCCTTTGCCATCTCGGCGGTTTGTGAATTATAGCGCTTGTTCAAGCGTAACATTAATTCGACATTTTCCAATGCGTTAAGATAAGGGACTAAATTATTTGATTGGAAAGTGAATCCTATTTTTTGCTTACGGAAATTCGTCCGTTCTGCATCATTTAATTGGACTAAATCTGTTCCTTCTATCACAATTTTTCCTGTGGTTGGCTTTAACAAACCTGCTAAAAGAGCCATTGTGGTGGTTTTCCCTGATCCAGATGGTCCGACCATTGCAACAAATTCGCCTTTTGAGACTTGAAAGGAGACGTTATTTACAGCAATAACTTCACTGTTACCGCTTTTATAGTGTTTACTTAAAGAGCTTGTATCTAAAATTGTTTCCATGTTGTATCTCTTTTATAATTTAATTTCGACTCAATGCGGATAACGGCTCTACTTGTAACGCAGAACGGACAGCTACCATTCCCCCTATAGGCCCAATAAACAACAGGGAAATGACCGCAACCAGTGCGCTACTGCCGGTGAATACGACAGGGATGCCTTTTGGAAGTAAGAAAGACAACCCCAAGGTTACAATCGTTCCTAATGCAACGCCAACAATCGTCACAATAATAATTTGCAGTATCACAATCAAGGCAACATCCAGATTAGATGTGCCGATTGCTTTGAGCACCCCGATTTGAGGTATTTTTTGGAGAGTTTGAATTTGAAAAAAGCCTCCGATTACTAAGATGCCTACCAATAAACTAAATCCCCGTTGAGTATCTAAGGTTGATTGTTGGGCTTTATATCCAGGGGAGGCTTCATACGCGGTTTTAATGTCGACCACTTCTACATCTTGAACCTGGTCTTCAATTTGTTTTGCGACTGCGGAGATTTGTTCTGGGTTGTTTAATTTAACTGCTATGACATTGGTGATTCCCGAGGAACCGGGAATATTTTGACTAGCCTGGGGGCGAATATTGTCCCATGTCTCAAAGGGGAGAAACACTGCAGGAGCGTATAAAAATTGGCGCTCGTCCGTGATGCCAATGACTTCAACCATATTGTATTCCTCTTTCGTACCGATAATGGTCTTGATGATCATTTTATCGCCGACTTTTAACCCCGTTTTATTAACGAGATTTGCATCGATTACCGCAATGTTTCCACGGGAAGCATGAAAGGAGTTCCCAATTTTAACAGGAGGCATGCCAAGAGTTTCTGGTTGTAACCCGATAAGAGAGACATCCACTTTTGGATTAGTAGAGTCGGTTATGATTGTTCCGTTGGAAACACCAATTGGTCCGACTTCTGCTACACCTGCTACGCGCCGCACTGCTCGTACTTTGTCGAGGGATAATCGGCTAGCACTAACCGAGAGGTTGACATTTTTTTGAAAGACGATTAAATCGGCATCTAACTTTTCTAAATATTGATTGCTCGCATTGGATAGTCCTTGCGCAAGTGCGGCAATAAATAAAACCAAGGTCGTAATTAACGCGATAACTAAACTAAACAGGAGAAAGCGACCGCGATAGCGATTAATTTCTTGAAAAGCTAAATAGAAAGCCATAGACCACCTTTTGAAATAATTTATTAAATAATACTATTACACTCCATTTATGTCAATGTTATGTCTAAATATTGTATATTAATTATTTATTAGAAATGGTTTGCGGATTTCAGTTTATGTAAAGCAACCTCTAATACGAAAAAGGTATAATCATCATTGAAACACATTCTTGTGGATGGAAAAGGTTTCATGGCTTGGATTCAACTATTCTTTATTATATCGAAACAAATCCAATCCAGGAATATCCGTTTATAATAAATGTCAGGATAATGAAACACAATGAACCAGAATGAATTAGCAGAAATACACCATGAATTAACCAGCACACTGGATAACTATTTAGATATCCTTCACCAACTGGTGGAAATCAATAGTTTCACCGCCAACAGAGATGGGGTGAACCGGGTGGGAGCTTTGACCGCGGAGATATTTTCTCACTTAGGTTTTGAGCCGAGTGTTGTTCCTTCAACTAACCCAAACTTTGGTAACCATTTGTTTTTATTCCGAGGCGCAAGATCGAACGGTGGAAAAAATATCTCGCCAACCGTTGCGTTGATTTCCCACCTCGATACTGTGTATGCTGCGGAAGAGGAGCAGAAAAATCAGTTTCATTGGCGAGTGGAAGGCAATCGAATCTACGGGCCAGGGACAATTGATATCAAGGGGGGAACTGTGATGATGCTAATCGTTTTAGATATGTTGCAAAAATTCAAACCCAGCTTATATGACTCTGTGAACTGGCAGTTATGTTTCAACGCTAGCGAAGAGGTTCTCTCGCTTGATTTCAGTGCGGCTTGTTTGCAAAAATTACCCAAAAACACCCTGGCTTGTTTGATTTTTGAAGCCGGCAACATTGAAGCAGATCAGTTTAAAATGGTGGTTTCCCGTAAAGGGCGTGCCTATTTCAAAGTAAAAGCATTCGGCCGTTCTGCTCATTCTGGCAATAATCATCATTTAGGCGCGAATGCGATCCTTCAGCTGGCGAACATCATCCCCGCCATTGCTGATCTCACGGATTACACCAATCAAATTACCTTTAATGTCGGTACCGTACATGGCGGAACGGTTGTAAATCGAGTGCCGCATTTTGCGGAAGCTGAAGTGGAAATGCGCGCTTTCTCTCCGGAGATCTTTGATAAAGGGATAGAGAGAATAACGGCACTGACGAACTATTCCACAATTCATAGTCAGGATGGTTTTCCTTGCACGATTGAAATTGAAATCCTCGAAAAAACCAAACCATGGCCAGTCAATTCAGCTACTCAAAGATTATTCACCCTTTGGCAAGATACTGCCAATCAATTAGGGATGAAAGTGATTTCCGAACAACGCGGCGGATTGAGTGATGGTAATTTTTTATGGGAAAATTTTCCGACCCTGGATGGCTTAGGACCTGCGGGTGACAATGCACATTGTTCTGAGTCGGATCCGCAATCCGGTAAAGAACAGGAATATGTTTCCGTCCGTTCCTTTGTTCCTAAAGCTTTGCTCAATCTTGCTGCGCTGGAACGTTTGATTTCTGAGAAATGAGATCGCGATGAAGCAAGTTGTACAAAATATCCGCGGCGGCGTCACAGAAGTAATTGATGTACCCATTCCACAACCCGGGGTAGGGCAGGTACTCATCAAAACGAGCGCCTCGCTTGTTTCCGCTGGGACAGAACGCATGTTGGTTGATTTTGCGGAAAAAAATTTGATCGGAAAAGTCCGCAGCCGGCCTGATCTGGCTCAGCAATTATTGGATAAGGCACTTCGGGAGGGAATCGTCTCCACACTCGAAATGGCATTCCAGCGCCTTGACCAGCCCATGAAATTGGGGTATTCCTCATCCGGTAAAATTGTGAAAATTGGACCAGGGGTGACAGGGTTGGAGATAGGGCAGAGGGTGGCATGTGCGGGCGGAAATTACGCGGTGCATGCAGAATATGCGGTAATCCCTCGCAACTTGTTAACCCCTCTTCCCGATAATGTGGATGATGAATCCGCAGCTTTTTCCACCCTAGGTGCCATTGCGATGCATGCTTTTCGTTTGACGCAAGTTCAACTGGGGGAATCGATAGCGATTATTGGATTGGGGCTTGTAGGATTTTTAGCTGCTGCGCTTGCTAAAGCGGCTGGTTGCAAAGTCCTTGGTATTGAAATCAATCCAGAGCGAATAGAGCGGGCAAAACAACTTGAGCTCGACGCGGTC
>DAOTVW010000109.1:0-26968 GCA_034436035.1 Anaerolineales bacterium | reverse complement strand
TCACCGCCCAGATTGAATTTCAACCTGCCTGCCCAGTATACTACATCCCTTGATAATTTTTTCGCCCAATTGCGGTTTTTTGTATTCGCATCTATTCGTATTTATTCGCGTCTTATTATTCGCGTTCATTCGCGGATTTTATTTGCGTTTATTTGCGTCCATTCGCGGTTTTTATTCGCGTCCATTCGCGGATTATTATTTGCGTCCATTCGCGTTCATTCGTGGATTATTATTCGCGTCCATTCGCGGTTTTTATTCGCATCCATTCGTGTCCATTCGCGGATTTTATTCGCATCCAT
Source organism: Anaerolineales bacterium (assembly GCA_034436035.1). GTDB lineage: Bacteria > Chloroflexota > Anaerolineae > Anaerolineales > UBA4823 > UBA4823. The sequence goes on along the minus strand of DAOTVW010000109.1, from coordinate 26,669 downwards.
TCGTGGTTTTTATTCGCGTCCATTCGTGGATTATTATTCGCGTCCATTCGTGTTCATTCGTGGTTTTCATTCGCATCCATTCGCGGTCTCTATTCGCGGTTCCCCCATAGTGCTATAATTTTCCCCATGGACAATACCTCACCCGACCCCCAGCGCCAAGAAAAGGCGCGCCAGTATGCCCGCATCAGTCGGCGATTGATGCTGGTTAACCTTTGCATAAGCGCCTTTTATTCCATCCTCTGGATTATTTGTGGTTGGTCAAAATCACTCACTATCCAAATTCAACAAATTACTTCCAATATCTGGTTACAAATAGCCATATATCTTCTCATTTTTAGCGGCATCTTGTATCTCATCGATCTCCCTTTATCTTTTTTTGAATCATTCCATTTACCCCATCGTTTTGAAATCTCTACGCAAACCCTGTGGGGTTGGATCAGTGACCAGATCAAAGGCATCTTATTAGGAAGCGCCCTTGGACTTATCATCATCGAGATCATCTATCTCATATTGCGCCATTACCCTCAAACATGGTGGATTTGGGTGAGCGGATTCTTGTTGGTATTTAATGTCCTGTTAGCCTATTTAGCACCAGTGCTCCTTTTCCCGATCTTCAACAAATTCACACCCTTAGGTGAAGAACATCAAGAACTGATAGAACGGCTGAGAAACTTGGCAAACAAAGCTGGCACACAAGTGGAAGGGGTATATTGGATGGATATGAGCCGGCGCACGAAAGCCGCCAATGCCGCTTTAACCGGGATGGGCAAAACGCGGCGAATCATCCTTGGGGATACCTTAATAAATTCATTTACCCCCGATGAAATCGAAACTGTCCTTGCCCACGAGTTAGGCCACCATGTTCACAAAGATATATTTTATCTTACCCTTGTCTCGGCAATCAGCACCGTGTTGGGCATGTATCTCGTATCGGTCGGGTTAATTTGGGGTGTTCATCAATTTAATTTTAAAAGCATTAGTGATATCGCCGCATTCCCGCTTGTGTTAATATTCTTGGGTGCATATCAGTTGATCACCATGCCGATTGTCAATGCCTTCTCACGCTGGCGGGAAAGTTTAGCCGATGAATACGCATTACAAATCACTGGTAAAGGGGAAGCATACGCATCTGCACTAGTAAGATTAGCCGATCAAAATCTCGCGGAAGCAGAACCAGAAGCTTGGGTAGAATGGCTGCTTTATTCCCATCCAGCCTTAGGCAAACGAATTGCCAGAGCTCGTCAATATGAACAACAAACGCAAAGCTGACCGTTATACAATCAAACAACGTACCAGAAAACCATAATTCACAGCAAGGAGAACATCTATGGAAGCAATCGAAATCGTCGCCCAAATGATGGAAATATCTGCCATCACCGCCCCGAAAACCAAAGGTGAAAATTTTGTTTTGGTAAAAACCCTTAAAGGAGAGCAATTAAAACAACTTGCTAACGCAATGGTTGAATTTGGCGAACGCAAACACAAACACAATTTTGATCGCGATGCTCGTAACATCCTGAAGTCCGAAGCGGTTGTCTTAATAGGCATTAAAGGTGCCCAAACAGCTGGTTTAAACTGTGGTGCTTGTGGTTACCCGACCTGTGGGGACTTAGAAGCTGCCCAATCTGTGGATGATGAATTTCGTGGTCCCACCTGCGCATATCGTTTGCTCGATATGGGAATAGCCCTTGGTTCTGCCGCAAAAACTGCCAGCTTATTCAATGTAGATAATCGTATCATGTATCGAGTTGGCGCCGTCGCCCGTGACATGGGTTTGGTTGATTGGGATTTCGTTATGGGGATCCCGCTCTCCGTCAGTGGAAAAAATATCTATTTCGATCGTTAAAGCGCTCATATAAAAACTATTCAAACTCAGGTTTTTTAAAATAAAAAAGGACGCAGATCGTAGCGGAAATACGGGGAATTTTTATACCCTGCTTTTCACACTAATCTGCGTCCTAATTTTATATCAACAAGCTTATGTAACTAAAGAACAAGACTAATTATTCGCCGCTTTTTTCCCACTGAATCGGGCGATTACGGTAACTTTCATAATCGGGCACCAGTCGTTCATATTCGCTATCCATTAGCGGCGATGAAATCATGAAGTCTGCCGAAGCACGGTTATTGGCAACCGGAATGTTCCATACTACCGCCAATCTCAATAACGCCTTCACGTCTGGATCATGCGGCATTGGCTCCAATGGATCCCAAAAGAAAATCAAAAAATCAATCTCGTTATTGGCAATCTTTGCTCCAATCTGCTGATCTCCACCCAGTGGACCGCTTTGGAGTTTGTTGACTGTTAGACCTAGCTCTCGTTCCAAAACATCGCCGGTTGTGCCAGTGGCATACAACTCATGGTGTGCCAATAAATCACGATTGAACTTTGCCCATTCAAGCAAATCACGTTTTTTGTTATCATGTGCGACCAAGGCAATTTTCTTGTCTGGTTTCATGATGATCTTAATAAATTCCATTTTGTTTTACTCCTTTGCAATGGTATTGCAACATTCAATTTTTATTTATAACACAAAGTAACCTTCCACAACGAAAGTTAATAAATGCTTACAAACAATCGGTTTATGATTTATCAAAGTAATTTGTACAAACAAGGTTTTTAGGGAGACAAGCATTAAATCCATCAGCCATCACGATAAATCTTTGTGACACAATATCAATCCAAGAGTATAATTTCCGCCAACAACAACCAAAACCTTCGAAAGGAAAGCCAATGTCTAAAGCCATTGTTGAGTGCGTCCCTAATTTTTCCGAAGCCCGTCGTCCTGAAGTAGTTGAAGCAATCATGGCAGCTGTCACTAGCGTCCCCGGAGTTGTTTTGCTGGATCGTCATTCCGATATGGATCATAACCGCACTGTACTCACTTTTGCCGGTGAACCCCAAGCGGTTGGGGAAGCTGCCTATCGTTCCATTGCGAAAGCGGCTGAATTAATCGATCTCAACCATCACAGCGGGGAACATCCGCGCATCGGTGCGACCGATGTTGTGCCCTTCGTCCCGGTGCGCGGAGTGACGATGGAAGAGTGTGTCCAACTTGCCCGTCAAGTGGGTGAACGGGTTGGAAAAGAGCTGGGCATCCCGGTATATCTCTACGAAGAAGCAGCCACTCGCCCAGAGCGAAAGAACCTAGAAAACATCCGCCGTGGTCAATACGAGGGATTAAAACTTGAAATCGAAACTAATCCTGATCGCTACCCCGACTTTGGACCTAACAAATTAGGTCCGGCAGGAGCTACTGTTATTGGCGCTCGTCAATTCTTGATCGCCTTCAATGTCTATCTCACCACCGATGATGTCGCGATTGCAAAAAAAATCGCCAAAACCATTCGTTTTTCGTCTGGGGGATTACGTTATGTTAAAGCGCTCGGGCTATTGGTGGAGGGTAAAGCACAGGTTTCGATGAATCTGACCAATTTTCGCGAAACTGCCATCGCCCAAGTGGTCGAAATGATCCGTCGGGAAGCAGCGCGCTATGGAGTTGCCGTTCATCACAGTGAACTGGTTGGGCTAATCCCGCAGGATGCGTTGGTAGATGCAGCGGTATGGTACCTGCAATTAGATCAATTCGAGCCAGAACAAATCCTGGAAAGGCGCCTTGAGGCAGCTCTGCAAACCTCCCACAAATCCGGCGAAGACTTTTTAGATGAACTTGCTGCAGCAACTCCCACTCCAGGCGGGGGTTCTGCCTCAGCGTATAGTGCCGCTGCCGCAGCAGCACTGGTCGCAATGGTCGCCCGGCTTACACTGGGCAAGAAGAAATACGCCGAAGTCGAAGAGCGCATGCAAACAATTATCCAGGAAGCAGAAACATTACGGGGACAAATGAGTGACGCCGTTCAGCAAGATGCTGCCGCTTTCGAGGAAGTGATGAATGCCTTGCGACTACCAAAAGAAACCGCCGAGCAACAACAAACCAGGCAACAAGCTGTCACCGCCGCCATGATCCACGCAGCTCAGGTGCCGTTAGAGGTGGCGCGCGGCGCAATCAAAGCGATGCAACTAGCCTTTGAAGTAATCAGCAAAGGGAATATCAATGCCATCAGCGATGGGGGCTCTGCTGCAGCGCAGGCACAAGCTGCTTTAAGTGGCGCAGCCTTGAATGTGCGCATCAACCTAAAAGATATAGAGAAAACCCCTGCAGTTACCGAAATGCTATCCGAGTTAAAGAGCCTTGAAAACCAAGCTACTCAATTACAAGCACAAATTAAAATCACCCTCAGCGAACGCGGTGGTTTAGGGGACGCATGAAACGATTACTGGTTTTGCTCATTATTTGGGCAGGGCTTATTCAAGGAGGGTGTAGCTCTGCCTCCGCATCGATACCTTTGATACAGCCCACCGCAACCCAAACGATGAGCGCTACTTCTATTCCATTGACTGCTTCAAGCCATAACACGCCGTATGCCAGCAAACTCAACCCAACATTTACACCCACACCGATTCCGTTTTTCCCTGCCTCAGTCTGTCAACAACCCGTATGTACTTACACGGTTAATTTCCCTCTGCAAAGGCCAATTTCTCCGTTAGGCAATTTAAAAGTGGAGTCAAGTTACCGATATGGGAGCACCCAAAACGGTCAACGAGAAGTACATCATGGTGTGGATATCGTCAACAAGGCCGGCGTCCCCGTGTTAGCTGCTGCGGACGGCAAGGTTGTTTTTGCCGGGAATGATGACCAACACACTTTTGGCATGAAGCGGAATTTTTATGGCAAGCTCATCATTCTGCAGCATAACCTTCCTGGCGTCGAAGAACCCATTTATACGGTATATGGACATCTATTGAAAATTCAAGTGGAAAGCGGACAAGTGGTTCATCGCGGTGAACAAATTGGCGAAGTTGGTTTGGGTGGCGTCGCTGCCGGCACACATTTACATTTTGAAGTTCGCTATGGCAAGAACGACTATGATTCCACCCGTAATCCGGAGTTGTGGTTCGCGCCGTTATTGCCCTCAAATGGTATTTTAAGCGGTATTTTTATCGATCAACAACACACACCGATTTTCATAGATAATTTCGTCCTGGAACCATTGACAAGTAGTGAAACATCCAGGAGCGCAAAAACCTATTTCACTACTTATGAAGATCCTGCTATGGCGGGACTGCTCCCCTGGCAGGAGAGTTTTGGTATCAACGATTTACCTTCCGGTAAATATCGCCTTTCCTTTATTTACAAACATCCAGTACAATTGGAGTTTGAAATTTTACCCGCTAAGGTGACCTTTTTGAATATCTTAGTCCGATAACAGAAGAGAGAAGCCATTGAAAATTATTCTGATCAACAAAACAAGGAGGTTGTAATGGGACTAAAACCCGATCATTGGATCCGTAAAATGGCGCGCGAACAGCGCATGATCGAACCATTTGCAGAAAATCAGGTGCGCGATGGAGTTATATCCTACGGCGTTTCATCCTATGGATATGACATTCGGGTTGCTGATGAATTCAAAATTTTCACCAATGTCTATTCAGCCATTGTGGATCCAAAAAACTTTACTACCCGCTCGATGGTGGATTTCAAAGGAGATGTGTGTATCATTCCACCTAATTCCTTTGCGCTCGCCCGCACAGTAGAATATTTCCGCATCCCCCGTGGTGTCCTCACCGTTTGTGTCGGAAAAAGCACCTATGCACGTTGTGGCATCATCGTCAATGTAACCCCCTTTGAACCAGAGTGGGAAGGGTTTGTGACGCTGGAAATCTCTAATACCACCCCCTTACCAGCTAAGATATACGCGAACGAAGGGATTGCCCAGGTGTTGTTCTTTGAAGGCGACGAGGAGTGTGAAATCTCCTACGCCGACAAAAAAGGTAAATACCAAAAACAGCAATCCATCGTCTTACCCAAATTGTAGCAGGAGGATCTCATGCAAGCCTTTGGTAAATCAACCGTTGCAGAATTCTTAGAAGATTTTATTGTCTTCCGTAACCTTTCTCCAATGGATCCCCGCTTACCATCATTAAAAGATTTGCGCGGCAGCTTAAACTTAGCGAATAATGAAATTCCGCGAAAACATGAACAAGCTTATGCGCGGGTCATTGTTACCCTGCTCAAATCTGCTCAACAATTACACAACCCAAAGTCCGAGCTGAAAAGGCTCATCTTTATCGGCGATACACGCATGAGTGATGGAAATGCGTTCGATAATATCTGCAGTGTAGGTGGTTGGCAGGGCATAATATTTATCGGTTCTGAGAACCAGGATTCTGTTACGTTTGAAAGCGTTCCAACCCCTGGAGGACAAACAATGGTGCTTTCGAACCGCTGGTCGGCTTTATCCGACAAAGAGGAGGTTAACTTTCGCCAATTTTGTGCCAGCCATCAATTCCCCATTGACGAATCGACTGCTGTCATAATTGACCTCGATAAAACCGCTTTGGCAGCGCGCGGGAGAAATGCTCATGTAATCGACCAGGCGCGCATCCAGGCTGTCCGAGATACGGTTGAGGCATTATTAGGAGATGCTTTCGACGCGCAACGTTTTCTATCTTCCTATAACCAGCTTAACCAACCCGAATTTCACCCTTTTACCGCAGATAATCAAGATTATCTTGCCTATATTTGCTTGATCCTCGGCAGCGGTCTTTATGATACCGATAAAGTGATCCATGAAGTGCGCGGGAAACGCCTGCTCACCTTTCGTCAGTTTATCGATCAGGTAGAAACGCATAAAGAACAACTTTCACCCGCTTTACAAGCCATTCACGAAGAGATATACCAAAATGTGCGTGCGGGAGACCCCACTCCTTTCAAAGCATTTCGGCACAATGAATTCCGCAATACCATCCAGCGGATGGGCTTTCTTCCCGATAATGCCCCCCTGGATATTATGTTGAGAGACGAGATTGTGATCACCAATGAAGTCCGAGAGTTGGCTCTGGACTGGAAGGAAAAAGGAGCGCTCTTATTTGGTTTATCGGATAAGCCAGACGAAGCATCTGTCCCAACTGCAGAGTTAACCCAACAAGGTTTCCAGGCGATTCATCGCACAGCAACCCATGTAGTAGGAAGCGCATAATCCTTCTGCATAATTTAGAGTGTTAACCATCTTTCTATGCAGGGATTAATGTCCACTGGTTTGGTTTGTGGTATAAACAATTTATGAAAACTTTATCGGAATACCCAATCTACTCCCGCGGGGAAGAAATTGCCAACAGCATCACTCATGGCATTGCAGTTGCGCTATCCATCGCTGGCTTAGCTGTCATGACTGCGTTTGCCAGTTTATTTGGTAATGTTTGGCACATCGTTAGTGTTAGCATCTATGGGGCAACTCAGATTTTGCTCTATACTGCCTCCACTCTCTATCACAGCATCCCCCTGCCACGCGCCAAAGCGTATTTGCGTTTACTGGATCACTCAGCGATATTCCTTTTGATCGCTGGCACCTATACCCCGTTTTCTCTGGTCAATTTACGGGGACCATGGGGATATTCCATTTTAGGCGTGGTTTGGGGGATCGCTCTATTAGGGATTGCTCTCCAAGGAGTTCTGCTTCGCCAAAAATCTTTCATCAATGCCCTTATTTATATTGCAATGGGCTGGGTTGTTGTTGTTGGCGTTAAACCATTACTACACTCCGTCGCACCAGGCGGCTTGCTCTTGCTTCTGGCAGGAGGATTAGCCTATTCTTTTGGGGCAATCTTTTATATCTGGAAGCGTCTTCCTTACAATCACGCCATCTGGCATGGGTTTGTCATGTTAGGGAGCGTGTTTCATTATTTTGCAGTGCTTTTCTATGTAATTCCCCTCGCCCATTAATTTGTTAGCTAGATTTTTTTAACTACCCTGGTGATATTTCTAGAGCGTTTCAGGAAATAACTTTTAAGGCTCGCTGGTGCAGCCTCTCCTGACCTGCGCCTGTCATGGTGACCGCAGCGAAGCCATCTCCTAAACGGATTGGAGATTGCTTCTGTCGCGAAGAACGCTCCATCGCAATGATTGATGATAGGGGGCATGAAGCCATCTCCTGACTGTTGCCTGCCATGGCAAGCGCAGCGACGCCATCACCGCTCTGCAAGGACATCCTATGCAAACAAATCCCTTTCAATCCCTCCATTGAGAGGTTGAGGCACCGCGCGCATATAATAATCCCAACTTGAAAAGATACGATTGTACATCCGTATAATGGGGTTGGTCATCGCCGCACCATCTAATTGACTCTCATGGCAGCGAGCAGCCGCTTCCTTTTTCTCATAAACCGATCGGTAATTTATCTTGGCATGTACCGGGAAATTACCGCTGCGTACAATATCCAACAAGTCAATATCACCATTGCGTCCAAAATGGCGTGGATCGCGGCCCGTCAAGCGCATCAACATTACCCCTAATCGTAAAAATCCTTTGGGCATGATATGGAAATATAATTTCTGGGGTTGATAAGGGGGTAGATCATCCGTAAAAGATGTATCACCAGCCAAAGAAAAAGCCTCAACCGTCGCACGGTGTACCGCAATATGATCGGGATGCTTATAACCGCCAATGGGGTCGAAGGTTATTACAACCTGGGGTTTTAATTGGCGAATCCAATGCGCAATTTGTACAGCAACGGTATGTTGTGGGGCATTGATCAGCGCTTGCGGATGAAAGTTATCCGCTGAACCGGGCATACCCGAATCACGATAACCGAGAAACGCTATACTCGTTAGTCCAAGGGCATTAGCAGCACAACGCAATTCCGCTTCCCGGCGCGCAGCAACGGATTCATATCCATCCAGACAGTCCTCATCCATACTCCCTGCTTCTCCGCGCGTGGCACAGACCAGATGCACTTGCACCCCCTGTTTCGCATAATAAGCCAAAGTTCCCCCCATCCCAAAACTCTCATCATCAGGATGTGCTAATACCGCTAATAAGACTCTCGATCCAAGTGTAGGCAAATCAAGCTCCTCAATAATTATCGCTTTAATTAATAAACAGGCAGTGATGGGTCAACTTCGCGCGCCCAGGCATTGATGCCACCTTTCAGGTTTTTAACTTTTCGAAAACCCGCGCTAACCAGGATATCCAACGCACGTGCGGATCGGGTGCCTGATTTGCAAAATAAGACGATATTTTGTGTGCTATCTAATTCCGCAAGTCGGGCAGCTAGTTGTCCAAAGGGGATTAATTCTGCGCCTTCAATCCGCGATATCTCAAGTTCATGTGGCTCTCGGACGTCAATTAACCGCATGGGTTCCCCTGCTTTCAATTTTTGAGCTAATTCTGTTGCACTGATATCCCATTCTTCTCCAGCCGAACCTTCCTCAAGGGGATGACCTGGTAAGCCGCAAAACGCATCATAATCGATCAGTTCAGTAACTTCTGGGTTCTCGCCACAAATTTTACACTTGGGATTCTTACGCAACTTTACATAATCAAAACTCATATCCAGCGCGTTATATAACAATAAACGTCCAATTAATGGCTCTCCAATCCCAAGGACGAGTTTCAGCGCTTCTGTCGCCTGGATCGTTCCAATCGTACCTGGCAACACCCCCAATACCCCACCCTCCGCACAGGAAGGCACCATGCCGGGCGGTGGCGGTTCTGGGAACAGACAGCGATAGCAAGGACCACGCCGGGCATCAAAAACACTCACCTGTCCTTCAAAACGAAAAATTGAACCATAAACATTCGGCTTACCCAGCAAGACACAGACATCATTACTCAAATAACGGGTCGGGAAGTTGTCCGTTCCGTCAACGATCACATCATAATCCTGGGCAATCCGCATGGCATTGGCAGAGGTAAACGGCTCGTTGTAAACTTCCACATCGATCCCCGGGTTTAAGTCTAGCATCCGCTTGCGAGCCGATTCTACTTTCAAATCACCAAGCGAAGATGTACCGTGGATTACTTGCCGTTGTAAATTGGATTCATCGACAATATCATAATCCACCAACCCGATATGGCCCACCCCCGCTGCTGCCAGATAAAGTGCTACCGGAGAACCTAAACCGCCGGTGCCAATGACGAGAATCGAGGCGGCTTTCAGTTTCCGCTGCCCCTCTAGGCCCACTTCTGGAATTAATAGATGACGCGAATAGCGTAGGATTTCTTCATGGGATAGGGTAGGAAGCATCAATGGATTAACCTCCTGCAATACTTGGAATCAACAACAAGCGATCATCCTCTTTCAGTGGTGTGTTCAAGCCTTGTAATTCTTTAATATTTTCATCACCTAAAAATAGATTGACAAATGGCCGCAATTCTCCATTTTCGCCATAGAGATGTGGTTTTAATGCAGGGAAACGCTCTATCAAATTGGCTAAAGCTTCAGCCACAGTTTCTCCTTCGATGGATATATCACTTTGCCCATTAGTATAAACCCGTAACGGTGTTGGAATACGAATGATACTCATATTGATTTTACCCTTTTCTTTGACTAATTCTTTATGGATGAATAACTTTCACATTTATTTACGTTTTCACTAGGTGAGGTAGAACAAAATTTATCCTTCACTGATCACAAGCTCTTCTTCAACAAAACGTTGCCGATCTTCGGTTAATAACCAAGAACGGCTGTTTAGCGCCTGTCCTTTCTGAACGCGGGTGATGATATAAGAAAACCAAGGTAACGCCCACTGACGGTCATATTCTGATGGGCGATTTGGGGAATCGGGATGAGAGTGGTAAACACCAATGACATCCAGCCCTAAGCTAGCGGCTGCTTGTTCACCGCGATAAAAATCCTCAGCGGTAATTAAAAAACGGTTATGCCGCGCACCATCTTCGCGTACATTGGGTAACGGAAATATGGAAAGCACCCGCTTTTCCTCTCCTTCTACTGAACCGAGCAATAAACCCGCTCCTTCATCCGAATAGGCTTCTTCCAAAAGATTGTGGATTTGTTGCAAAACATCGGCAGGTACCATTATTGTCATCTACGTCCCTCTCCTATTATGGCTTTTTCAAAGCAGAATTCAAAACCGGTGGCTGCCAAAGCGCTTTATCGCTAAGGTATTTATAACCAGCATCAGGGAAAATGGTCACGACCACTCCATCTCGCAACCTTTCTGCCACTCGGAGAGCTGCCACAGCTGCTGCCCCACTGGAAATTCCAACAAACAACCCTTCTTCACGCGCCAAACGGCGAACCATTTCATACGCCTGTTCTGTATTGACCGTGATGGTTTCATCCACGATAGATTCATCATAAATCGCGGGACGGATAGCAGTGGGGAGATGTTTCAAACCCTCCAAACCATGAAACGCCGCATCAGGTTGAACAGCAATGATTTTGATATTCGGGTTATATTCCCGCAGATAGCGCCCTATTCCGGTCAATGTTCCGGTGGTTCCAACTCCAGCGACAAAATGGGTGATTTCACCGGCAGTTTGCTGGACAATTTCTGGCGCAGTTGTGAGATAATGAGCCCGCCAATTCGCTGGGTTGTCATACTGGTTGGCATAGAAATAGCGTTGTGGAAATTCCTCCGCCAAACGACGTACCGTTTGAATTGCCCCATCGGATCCTTCGCTGGGGTCGGTTAATATCAGTTCTGCTCCAAGCGCATTCAAAATCGCAATCCTTTCTGGACTGGCGTTCGCCGGAACAGCCAATGTCACCGAGATGCCCATCAGTGCTCCAAAAGTTGCATAAGCAATCCCCATATTTCCGGAGGTTGAATCGAGTAAGCGCTTTTCTGCGGTTAGCTGCCCGTCTGCTAACGCTGTTCGGATGATATTCAATGCCGGGCGATCTTTGATCGAGCCAGCAGGGTTGAACCATTCTGCCTTCGCCAAAACACGCACTTTACCTTCCAGATGGCAGGTGACCCGCTGTAAGGGCAGCAAAGGAGTGTTCCCCACTGCGGCTTCCAACCCCACACGTATCGGATTGTCCGAAAAACGTAATGGAGTATTTTGGACATGAATTTGATTTTCGATGGTCATCCTTACCTCCAACAATGTTAACAATAAAAAAACCGACAAATGAAAAACCAGCTGGTTTCACCTCAACACGTTTGTGTTTTGCGGGGTGGTAACCACCTGGTTGAACCTGTCGGCTTTATGAACGCGAAGAATGCACGCTCAGGCGGTGGTTACTTACCCCGCCGGAGACACATGCAAGTTAAATTCGCGTTTTTGATTTCCATGCTTTTCCTAAAACATTACCTAATTGGAGTTATTTAGTAAAGATTATACAATTAATTTCGGTTTTGTCAAGCAAAAAACCGTATCCATTGGAAGATGCTATTTCCTGCTCCTATTTCTCCTCCTTCTCCTCCGCCTCTTCGGTCTCAGAACCGATCCCGAGCGGTTTCCATTTCTTTGCATCTTTTAAGCGGTGTTGAATACCATGGCGATCATGGGTTTCATCAAAACCTTCCGGCTTGATGAACAGGTTCTCCCCTTGCAGTAATCCATGAACACCGCTTTGCCCGGGTTCTGGCCTTTTTTCGCCTTTAAATTTCGCTGCTTTTTCCGGTAAATAATCTACTGGTTCCTCATAAGTGGTGATATATCCCTCATAATTGCGCAGTACCACCTTATGATCCGAATAACTGAGTAAATAATTAGGGGAAACGGGTATCTTGCCACCACCACCCGGTGCATCAATGATGTATTGATGAACTGCATAGCCGGAGGTATGACCGCGCAATCCCTCCATGATCTCGATTCCTTTCCCGACTGGTGTGCGGAAATGCCCTGCTCCTTCCACCAAATCACATTGATAAAGGTAATAAGGACGCACCCGAATGCGTACCAAATCGTGAACTAATTGACGCTGAATATCGACATTGTCGTTCACCCCCGCTAACAACACCGCTTGATTTCCCAGTGGAATACCTGCCCGAGTTAATTTATCGGTTGCCTCCGCCAGCTCTTTGGTGATCTCATTGGGTGTGTTGACATGGATATTCATCCACAAGGGATGATATTTCTGCAACATCTCACACAATTCATCGGTCACCCGCATCGGCAAGAAAACCGGTACACGCGAACCTATGCGTAAGATTTCAACATGCGGGATTTCCCTTAAGCGGCTGAGGATTTCTTCGAGGATTTTCGGCGCCAAAACCAACGGATCACCACCAGATAATAATACATCACGAATTTGAGGAGTGCGTTTAATGTAATCTAATTGCATCTCAAACTCGGTTCGGGAGAAAGTGGCAGCTGGATCGCCTACAATGCGGGAACGGGTGCAGTAGCGGCAATAACTAGCACATTGTGTTGTCACCAGCATCAAAACTCGATCCGGGTAGCGATGGACCAATCCTGGCACGGGTGAATGACGATCTTCTGCCAGAGAATCCTCCATCATTGCGGTGAAGGGCACCAGCTCTGCGGCAGTTGGGATGATTTGTTTACGGATGGGGTCTTCCGCATCATTTGGGTCGATCAAAGAGATAAAATAGGGGGTAATATCCACACGGAATAGATTCGGGGCATTGAGTGCTTTTCGTTCACTTTCCGTTAGAGGAATGACCTTACCGATCTCTTCCGCCGTATTCAGGCGATGGCTCAATTGCCAGCGCCAGTTATACCATTGTTCATCCGGGACATTTTCATAGATAGGGGCACGTTTAGAGACGAAGGGGCGTTTTGCCATTCAATACTCCTTTCAGCAGGCGAAATACACCAACAAGAATCAGATGGGATATGTGTTCCCATCTGATTCTAAATGAGAAATCATCCTGCGTCAACAATCGGCTTTCGGAAACTTTTTCAGTTGGCTTGACATACCATCAGCCACGGATTGTTGGAAAAGACCGCAAGGTATCTGTATCCTACTCTTGAAAACTCAGCAACAACGTTCTTTTTTGGCTGATAAAACTGAGAAAAACACTAATGCCTTTCCTTTTTCTATATCACCCATTTCCCTTATCAAACTTTTATACCGTGCTGTATTGAGTAGCTTTGTAGCGAGAAGTTTGCCAATTCTGAACCAAATTCATGGTAGCAATAAAACCATAACTAGCCACATAGATGCTTAACCAAGGTATAGCCCCCCACCCTAGGTGATGATAAAGGATTATCATGGATAGCAGGCCATATAGACTTAATCCAAACTCCACCCAAACCAAACGACTGATTTGCGAGACATATTTTGCCTGTAACCAGTTTTTATTCTCTGCAGTGACATTGAATTTAGGAGTGCGATTAAAACTGCCGGTCTCCTTCCGCGTTAACCCCTCGAATACCGCCAGCGTATTGTTTAAGGATAATCCAAACCCAATTAATATCAAGATTGGCAACAAACGTAACCTATCGATGAAACGCGGATTCGTTTCGGTTTGGGATACTAAATAGAGCAAGGGTGGCCCAAATGCCGAAATCATCGTCCAAGGGAACATCCGCAAGAAGTGAGGAGAAAGTAATCCGATAGGGAGGATAAGCAAGAATGCAATCAACATAAGCGGATGGACAAAATAGCCAGTGATATGGATTAACCCCATCACTCGTTTTGTCTCAGGCATGGGGGTAGTGAGCAGTTGAAAGAATAATTTTCGGACAACCTGAAAACTACCTTTTGCCCAGCGAAACTGCTGTTTTTTAAAAGCCTCAATCTGCACTGGCAATTCAGCCGGCACCACTACATCGGGCAAATAATCAATCTGCCAGCCTTTCAATTGCACGCGATAACTTAAATCCAGGTCTTCGGTCAAGGTATCTGGTTGCCATCCACCGGCATCTTCAATCGCAGAGCGACGCCAGATTCCGGCGGTGCCGTTGAAGTTCAAAAATAACCCTGCCCGTGAACGAGCTGTTTGTTCCACAATAAAATGTCCATCGATGCCGAGGGATTGGGCACGGGTGAAAAGGTTATAGTCGGCGTTCGTATGTCCCCAGCGGGTTTGCAAACAAGCTAACTTGGGGTTGTGAAAATAAACGACCGTTTTTTTCAACCAATCTCGCGGCGGAATGAAATCCGCATCGAAAATTGCGATATACTCACCTCGTGCGGCTTTTAATCCCTCCGATAATGCCCCTGCTTTGAAACCCTGTCGGTTACTGCGATGGAGGTACTCGATTTGAAAACCTTCTTTTTGATATTGCTTCACCAAACGCTTTAGCAGGCTGGATGTATCATCGGTAGAGTCATCCAGAACCTGTATTTGTAGTTTATCCTTGGGATAATCTAAAGAAAGCACCGATTTCAATAATCGTTCCACTGTGTATCTTTCATTAAAAATCGGCAATTGAACGGTTACCAAAGGCCATTCTTGGATTGGCGATGGCTGTGGGGAGCGTTTTTTCGTGCGCCAATAAATGAATACCGTTATCGCATTGCTGAAACCGTACATTGCCAATCCCAGCAACGCCATTAAATAGAGTAATTCAATGAAACCTTTAAGATAGGCCATTCTCTTCTCTCCTTAATAAATCCAATAAATTTCCAACCCAATGCGGCGTGATGGGTTGGTAAGTTGTCTTTCTAAAATAAAATATTATAGTGAGATATTGTTAAAAAAGAATAAAAATTCAGGCTATTTCGTAGATTAAAGATTTAGAAAGCAAACGTGTTTTCGTAACCAACTCGCATAATTTAAATGGCGGTGCTTTATACAAATTGGATTACTTGGGAAAAATAAAGCGGCTGCAAGGAATTTACTTGCAACCGCTATGAGCAATTTTTAAGATTACGGGGCAGTCACGGGGAAGTCGGCGTTGGCGTGGGGTTGAATTTAGGGTTATGGCTGTGGGTGTGATTGGCAGCATTCGAAATGCCAGGGTTACTGGGTTTATTTGGGTTGGAAAGCCCAGGCGGAGTTACCGCTGCATTGGGGGTTTTTTTGACCTTTTGCTGAACCTGTCCCACCCCCAAAGTGGCGGGTTTACCACCGTAGGTTTTGAATAGCTTTCCCATACCAGTACCACCCTTAAATTGGGTGATCAAATCCGAGATCGGAGTTCCGCTGGCGTTAGAAAGCGCATAGAGTTTAACCAAAACCCCATAGCCAATTCCTTCGCTGCGATAACCATCGATCTCCTGTAAGCTTACCCCAAAATAATAACTAAGGAGGGCAGAAATCGGTTGGATGCTTCCCCCGGTCAATGAAGATGTGCATTTTGTTCCACCTTCTTGCTCAATGATCACCTGGTGGGTATCTGCTTGCAGGGCAACGACTTTCCCTTGAACGTCGGGTGGACAAACCGGTAATTCCTCCTCTGCCAATGCCATCCCTATGGGTAACCCTAATCCCATAACAAGGATGAGAAAAAGCGAGGGTAACATTCTCATTATTTTCATTGTTTCGCTCCTTATATGAAAATTATCGCAATACCATTCTCAACAACAGTGACTTAACAGCTTCATTGTTTAATTTATCTTCTTGATGTTAAAACCGTACGATATGCTAATTTGTTACATATCATTCACGAAATTTTCGTTAAGGTTTGATTAAGCTTCTTAAATTCTTAAAGAGCCGCTTTATATAACGAAACTGGATTTTTATCCAGCTTTTGTCGCTACTCAATAGATAATATTGACAGAGTTTACAAGATGAATACGAGTGCTTTTTAATAAAGAATGGGTTTCGATACGCAACGAACGCTACTCAACCCACAGTATTCCGAGGGTCGAGTGCTTTACTGATCTTTTCGAAATCCTTGGTTTGAGCCAGCCGAAACCATTTCCTGCGAGGCTTCACTGCGAGCAAAACAGTCTCCCACCCAAGCATGGAGATTGCTTCTGTCGCAAAGGACGCTCCATCGCAATGACGATTTGGCAGTTGTCACTGCGGGCGAAGCGAAGCAGTCTACCGCTCAAGCATGGAGATTGCTTCTGTCACGAAGAACGTTCCATCGCAATGACGGTTTGGAAGTTGTAACTGCTAGTGAAGCGAAGCAGTCTCTCACCCAAGCATGGATATTGCTTCTGTCACGAAGAACGTTCCATCGCAATGACGGTTTGGAAGTTGTCACTGCTAGTGAAGCGAAGCAGTCTCCCACCCGAGCATGGAGAATGCTTCTGTCGTAACGAGCGCTCCATCGTTGTTGTCACTGCGAGCGAAGCAGTCTCCCATCCGAGCATGGAGATTGCTTCTGTCGCAAAGAGTGCTCCATTGCAACGACAGCTCGGTTGTTTTCACGGCGAGCGAAGCGAAGCAGTCTCCCGCTAAGGCATGGAGATTGCTTCTGTCGCAAAGAACGCTCCATCGCAATGACGGTATGGTTGTTGTCTCTGCGGGCAAAATGAAGCAGTCTCCCACCCGGATATCAAAGCTATTTTATTCGATGTACACAATTAACGGCTATTCCGTGTAAGAGTATAATAATAATTAAACGCCAGGTTCTTTTTCAAATAAAAAGGAAGGATGACCTATGCAGCACATTTTAGCTTACGATGTTGGCACAAGCGGGTGCAAAGCAGCTTTAGTTTCGGAGGGTGGGAAAATCATTGAAAACACGTATGAACCTTATCCCACATATTACCCTCAAGCACTCTATGCAGAGCAAAATCCAATAGATTGGTGGCAAGCGGTTTGTGTCACCACCAAAAGGTTGTTACAAACTCATCCACTTCCTGCGGGTGAGATCGCTGGTCTCGCATTTTCAACCCAGATGGTCAATTTGATTCCCGTCGATAAAGACGGAACACCGCTCCGTCCCTGCATTAGTTGGCTGGATGGACGCGCGGAAGAGGAAGCTCAGCAGGTGATGCGCAAGCTGGGCGGAAAAGCAGTCTTTGCTGCTGTGGTTGGCGTAGCGATAACCGGCAAAGATCTGCTCCCTAAATATATCTGGCTTAAAAAGCATGAACCGCAGATCTATCAAAAAGCGTCTGCGTTCATCGATGCAAGCGGTTATTTACTGGCAAAGGCGACCGGGCGATTAGTCTATGAATGGACAACTGCCAGTGTGACTGGCTTATTCGATTTAAAGAAAAAGCGCTGGGATACTTTCCTTATGCACTTTTTTGGATTAGACGAAGAAAAATTCCCAACGCTGGTGATGCCTCACGAAAAGGTGGGTGGTTTA
This sequence comes from Anaerolineales bacterium, assembly GCA_034436035.1. Classification (GTDB taxonomy): domain Bacteria; phylum Chloroflexota; class Anaerolineae; order Anaerolineales; family UBA4823; genus UBA4823. The sequence continues at coordinate 8,733 of DAOTVW010000109.1, read as the reverse complement.
ACCGCCACAGCCGCGGCAGAATTGGGCTTATTGGAGGGCACACCCGTCTTTGGTGGCGCGGGGGATGCAATGACAGCCGCCGTAGGATCGGGCGCAGTGGGTGAAGCTGAGGGTCATCTTTGCTTAGGCACTTCTGGGTTTGTGGGGATTGTAACCAGTAAAAGGGTAACCGGTAAAAAAGGCATCCCAACGATACAGTCGGCTGACCCGCAAAAGCTGCTCTTGATTGGAGAAAGTGAAACGGTGGGAGAATGTTTGAAGTGGGCGGCGCGTGAGTTCTTCCAACGCGAACCAGATGGTGCAACCTTTAAACGCATGGATGAAATTGTCAATGGCGTGGAACCCGGAGCAGGGCGGCTATTGTTTACCCCATGGATGTATGGAGAGCGGACACCGATTGCAGATGAACGTTTACGGGCAGCCTTTGTTAACCTGGGTGCCAATCACACCTATGCCCATATGCTGCGGGCGATTTATGAGGGAGTTGGGTATAACTTCCGCTGGATTTTGGAGAATATTCAAGAGCTATATGGCTTTCGTCCAGACCCGCTGCGGGTGATTGGCGGTGGAGCGAAGGGTTTGCCCTGGGTGCAGATCGTGGCTGACATCAGTGGAAGGTCTTTAGAATGTGTCGCAGAACCACAACAGACCACGGCACTGGGAGCAGCCTTTATTGCCATGGTTGGACTGGGCCTGCTCAATTCAGTTGAGGCGGTTAAGCCGCTTGTGCCGCTCACCGCAACGGTAAAACCAAACCCTGACAATAGAGCGCTATATGATGAATTATATGCGCTTTTTAAGGATATCTACCCGTCATTGAAGGGAATCTACCATCGGTTGAATAGGGGGGAATAACGCTAAGTCATACCGCCGAAAAGGCTAAAATTGCTCCCAGAGGATGGCGCTAATTTCATCATGAGACCACTTTGAATGCCATATCATCTCATTCATAATGAAATGATATGGCTAAAGCACTTCATTGTCAACGAAGTCTTTTGCATGAAGCAGGAATTTTATGCCTTGGATATCGAACCCAAGACAAGCAACGGCTTTTTTTATGATTTACGGAACTGGCGCACCTTATCCATGAAGGCTTTCACACGCTGAATATCTACCTCGTTCCAGATATAGCCATCTCGTTTGAAGGTAGTGCCAACCACCGCACCATCTGCAATTTCAAGCTGTTGAACAACATTATCGAGGTTCACGCCTGTGTTGGCAAAGACAGGGGTTTCGGGCACGGCTTCTTTCACTCGTTTGAGTGTAGCGGTAGAGGTTTCTGCGCCAGCAGTTAACCCGGAGACACACAATGCATCGGGACGGGTATTAAAAACTGTGGATCGGGCGATATCAGCTACATCTCGGCTGCCAAGATAAACCGCCCCTTCTGGGACAATATTGTAAAGAAGTTTAACGCCTTGACCATTGACGGCATGTTGATGACGGACTACAGCACCAGCGTTGGTATTCCATAAACCAAAGTCACTGGCATAAACGCCACTGAAAATCTCACGCACAAATTTTGCTCCGGTTGCGACCGCTAAATCAATCGAAGCTTCTCCATCCCAAAGGACATTCACTCCAAATGGGATTTTGATCTCATCCATAAGCTCACCAATGATGCGCGCCATGCACACCGCGGTGATACGCTCCACGCGCGTAAGATATGGGATGCTCGCTTCATTTGAGAACATGACCGCATCCACTCCACCCTCTTGTAATGCATTCAAGTCGGCTCGGGCTCGTTCCAGAATATAGCTCATCCCTTTTTGAGGATCGTAAGCGGGGTCACCGGGAAGAGCCGCAAAATGGCACATCGCGATAATTGGTTTTTCAACGCCGAAAATGTCTTTGATCCAGTTCATGCTTATAACTCCAAAAGAATGAAATCGAGCTTGTCAATCTCCTGTGCAATATTGACTTTCTACAATTGTATATAAAAAACACGGAAATGTCAATAAATAAACATAAACAAACATTAAAAAGGATTTATTATGATAAGATATATTAATAAAACTTGACAAATAATCATGAATAATGTATTATATAAACATAATAGAACATTTAGGATGCAATAGATGGCTGGAATACTTTCGGAAGAGCGACATCAGGTGATTTTGGACTTGCTCGAGGAGCGGGGTTCGGTCACAGTGACGGAGATGGTGGAGCGCTTTGGCGTTTCGGAGATGACTATTCGTCGCGACCTCGATATTTTAGAAAAAAAAGGATTGCTGCGCCGTGTCCATGGAGGGGCGGTTTTGGATCGTGGGCGCAGTTATGAGCCACCATTTATCTCCCGTTCAGTAGAAAATCTGGAAGCAAAACAACGTATTGGGCGAGTTGCGGCAGACCTGATTGAAAATGGCGATAGCATTACCCTCGATGTCGGAACAACCACACTGGAAGTTGCTCGTCATATTGCAGGAAAACAAAACCTGACCATCCTTACTCCCTGTTTACAAATTGCCTCTTTATTAGCCGAAAATCCCAACATCCGATTAATTGTCACTGGTGGAATTGTCCGTCATGGCGAGCTTTCCATGGTTGGACATTTAGCGGAACGTACGCTACAAGATTTTTATGTGGACAAGTTGTTTCTCGGTGCAGCAGGCGTTGATTTTGAAGTGGGATTAACGGAATATAACTTGGAAGACACTTTGGTAAAACAGGTGATGATTAAGAATGCTAAACAGGTCATCCTCGTAGCGGATTCGAGCAAATTTGGTCGTATAGCGTTTACCTCAATCGCGCCATTAAATGTGGTGAATACATTGATAACAGATGAAGCTATCGAACAGGAATGGCTGGCTCGTTTGCGGAAAATGAATATCGAAGTTATTTTAGCGTAACATACCCGGCGAGGATTGTTGTGAAACCTTCGACTTTGTTAGGAATTGATATCGGTACTACTGCAACGAAAGTTATCCTGATCGATTTGCAGGGCAATTTATTGGCTGAAGTATCATTGCCTGCGACGTTATACAGTCCGCAGCCTAATTATGCCGAGGAAGATGCTCTGGAGTGGTGGGAAAATGTTTGTAAAGGTGTGCCTTTGTGTTTACAGAAAGCGGAGGTTTCCGCGGAGAATGTATTGGCAGTTGGTGTGAGCGGGATGGTGCCGACTACGATCCTGGTTGGATCCGATGGAAATCCCTTATATCGCTCCATTCAACAAAATGATGCACGATCTTATACGGAAATTACATATTTCAAAGCACATCTAGATGAGCTAAAGGTTTTTCATAAAACCGGTTCAGCGATCACTCAGCAATCCATTGGCCCAAAACTACTCTGGTTTGCGAATAATGAACCGCAAATTTTCGAGAGGGTTTGGCGAGTAATGGGTTCCTATGATTACATTAACTTTCGTTTGACCGGTAATCCGACCCTGGAAAGAAACTGGGCATTAGAAAGTGGCTTATATGACTTGCACCGTGAGGATTGGGATGAGGAACTGCTCGAGTTAAGCAGATTAAAGCGTTCTCAACTGCCGCCTGTTCACCGACCCAGTGATGTCATTGGCAAGATCTCGGAGGAGGCTTCCCGTCAAACCGGATTATGTGCTGGCACAGCAGTGGTAGCTGGCAGTGCAGACCATGTTGCTTCCGCTTTCTCGGTTGGGTTGAAAGAAAATGGAGATTTATTAGTCAAACTGGGTGGTGCTGGAGATATCCTTTATTCGGTTGACCGCTTAGAAATGGATCAGCGTTTATTCCTTGATTATCATGTTATTCCCGGTCTATATTTGATTAATGGTTGTATGGCTTCCAGTGGTTCCATTATCAAATGGTTTCGCAATCATTTTGCTCCCGAGTTAGATTATGCCGAACTAGATCAAGAAGCAGAAGCAATCCCGGCAGGTTCTGAGGGATTAATTCTGTTACCGTACTTTATTGGCGAGAAGACACCAGTTTTTGATCCATTGGCACGCGGGATTGTATTTGGATTAACTCTTCAGCATACTCGTGCTCACCTCTATCATGCAATCTTGGAGGGCATATCTTTTGGTTTTTATCATCATTTAGAAGTCATTGCAGAACGGGGTTGGGATGTGAAGCGTGTGCGGGTTGCGAACGGCGGTGCGCGAAGCCAGCTGTGGCGTCAGGTTACTGCGGATGTAATTGGCTATCCATTGGAAGAGGTTGCTCATCATCCGGGTTCGTCGCTTGGAGCAGCGTTTATCGCCGGGATGGGTGTTGGTGCGTTTGAGAACTGGAGCGAAATTGAAAGATTTATTCAAATTGAACATGTAACCCAACCCAATCTCAAACGCCATGAGAAATATCAACAACTGTTTCCACTTTATCGCCAGGTTTATGAACAGAATAAAGAAAACTTTCAACGATTGGCACAAATAGAAGGATATGGAGAATAACACTGAGAGGAATTTAGTGGAAGTGGATATATCTTACGCGAGGGAAACTATGGAAAAAGAACCGCAAAATAAAATTTGTGTAGTCACGGGTGCTGGCTCGGGAATCGGGAAAGCGATAGCTGTAGCATTAGCACAAGCAGGTTATTGGATCGGGGTTACTGATGTCAATTTGGAAAGCGCAAAAAATGTTGCCCAAGAGATACAAGCTAATCATAGTGAAGCGGGAGCATTTAAGTTAGATGTAACCCAACCTGAAGAATGTCAATCAGTGCTTGATTCTGTTATTGGAAAATGGGGGAGGATTGATGTTTGGGTCAATAATGCAGGTGTGAGCAGTATGAATCGTTTTGTGGATTTGACTGAAAAAGATTGGGATTTTAACATGGATATCAATGCGAAAGGTACTTTTCTGTGCTCGCAGATAGCAGTTAGGCAAATGCTTAAACAACAGAAAGACCTGCAATCTGGTTTGCGTGGAAAGATCATCAATATTGCCAGCATGGCGGGCAAACGTGGAAATGCTCCGTTTCTGGCGCATTATGTTGCTTCAAAGTTTGCGGTAGTAGGATTGACACAGGCAATGGCAGGGGAACTGGCGTCATTTGGAATTACGGTGAATGCCGTTTGTCCTGGATATGTGGCAACCAGTATGCAAGAACGTGAAGTAGGGTGGGAAGCCAAATTGCGCGGTATTACCGCTGATGAAGTACGAGAACTGTATATTAAAGATACCCCGCTCGGGAGGTTAGAAAGAGCAGAAGATGTGGCTGGAGTGGTTGTATTCCTTGCTTCTCCTGCCGCAGATTTCATCACCGGTGAAAGCATTAATGTGAATGGCGGGTCCTGGATGGACTAAGAATATAACAACGAGGTTGTTAATGAGAACAATATCTCTGGCAGTACATCATTTGACAAAGCGTTTTGGGAATATGGTTGTTGCAGTAAAGGATTTTAACATTGAGATTCAAGATGGAGATTTTGTGTCTTTACTTGGTCCTTCCGGCTGCGGAAAAACAACTGTGTTAAGATGCGTTGCTGGATTTGAACAACCTGATGAAGGGGAGATACTATTTTACGGGAAAATCATTAATAATCTACCTCCAGAAAAAAGAGATTTAGGGATGGTTTTTCAATCTTATGCTTTGTTTCCAAATATGACAGTTGGAGAAAATGTGGCTTTTCCGATGCGTTTACAAGGTAAACCAAAAGAAGAACAAAGAAAACGGGCCCTTGAATTGTTAGAACTTATTCAATTAGCAGACTATTATGATCGTTACCCACGGCAGCTTTCCGGTGGACAACAACAACGTGTAGCTCTAGCGCGCGCTTTAGCGAAAAACCCAAAAGTCCTTTTATTAGATGAGCCCCTTTCAGCTTTGGATGCAAAAATTCGTGAAGAATTGAGAGTTGAAATTCGACGAATTCAAAATACATTAGGGATTACGACACTTTATGTCACTCATGATCAAGAAGAAGCGTTATCAATGTCCGACAAGGTTGTAGTTATGAATAAGGGGATTATCCAGCAAATCGGTACTCCACCAGAAGTTTACGACAAACCAGTCAATAAATTTGTCGCTAATTTTATTGGTGTGATGAATTTGATACCTGGAAGATTAATTGAGACAGGAAAATTTGAGTTCAAAGATACCCTTATTCATTGTGTTCATGAGAATACTTTTCCTCTTCATCGAAAAGCACTTTTAGCAGTTCGACCGGGCGTAATTCGGATTGCTCAAACTGCGCAAGAAATTCCTGCGGGTCAGAATCAATTACCAGCGGTTGTGGACTTAATCACCTTTTTGGGTTCTATTGCACGTGTTTCTGCTCGAACCTCTCAAGGTTTGATGCTGCGAATTGATGTAGACGTTAGTTCTTTGAATAATTTGCAAAAAGGTAGTCAAATTATCGCTTACTTCTCACCCCAGGTAGGTTTATTGATTGCGGAGGATGAATGACTATTATTCCGGGATTTCAGGTGCCATTTCAAGAAAACCACCCATTAGACGATTATGTCAAAGAATTGAAACAAGCTGGCTTTCAATGGATGGAAGTCATTGCACCTGAATTTGAGGATAGAGCGTTGGAAGAGAAAATAATAATGGTCTCGAAAAAGTTTTCAATGACTGTTAGCGTGCATGCGCAATTTATGGATGTAAATCTCACTGCGCTTCATCCAGATATCTGCAATGCTTCTATCGAGGCAATCCATAAGAATTTGCAATTTGCAAAAAAAATAGGGGCACGATTGGTTGTTTTGCATGGGGGTTTTGTTCATTGGTCTGATTTCCTCCCGCAGTCACATCCTTTATTCGAAATGGTTCATACGGAGTTTCTAAAACTTAAAAATGCTCATATCGACAAATTGATTCAAGCACTAAATCAATTATTACAAATCACTAAAGAATACCAGATCAAGTTAGCTATTGAAAATCTAGGTTTTGAATGGGAGATTCCGACTTCAATCGAGGATATTGATCGAATTATTCATCATTATAACCAAAATGAGCTGGGTATTGTTTTGGATTTTGCCCATGCCGCCATCGCTGGGCTCTCACCCAATCACTTTATTGACCGATTTAACCATCATATAACCCATGTTCATATAAACCAAAACGACAATAATTACGATCTACATTTGCCAATTCATTCTCTTAGTGCAGATTGGTCGTTAGCCTTAAGGCGGTTACATGCTTTAGAGAAACCGCTTGGGCTAATTTTAGAAATGAGTGAACAACCATTATCGGAGATCATCAAATCCAAAGATGTTTTGATGGAAGCGTTAGTACCAAAGGAGGTGATTGGAAAATAATAAAAAATAAACCAACAATCCATAAATATTTATAAAAAATTAGGAAAGGAGTTCTAAAATGAAAAAACATATAATCGTCTCATTGTTACTTATCTTTGCAATGGTTTTGACCGCTTGCGCACAAGCCACTCAAGCGCCTGCTACAACTGAAGCGCCTCAGACCGAAGCAGTTACAACAGCGGCTCCAACAGAAGTGCCACCTACTGCTACTGTTGCTCCAACCCCAACGATGTCATTAATGGAAGAGTTAGAAGCCAATGCAAAAAAAGAAGAAGGAATTCTTAACTCTTATGGAATGCCAGAAGTGTGGGCTAATTATGGCAATATATTCGCTGAGTTCCAAAAGAGATATGGGATCACTGATCAAGATATAGATATGGGATCATCAGTGGTTTTTTCCCGTATGACTGAGGAAAATGCGAGCAAGAATGACATTGCTGACTTGAAACCATCATTTGCTGCGAAATTAGCCGATGCTGGTTTAACGATGGATTACAAAGTCAGCTGTTGGGATCAGCTTCCTGAAGGTCAAAAAGGCGTTGGAAAAGATGGCTCTGTTTGGCAGGCTGCTTATAAAGGTACATTGGGATGGATCGTAAACACAAATATTGTTAGCAAAGTTCCAAAGAGTTGGAAAGAGCTTAATGATCCAGCATACAAAGGTTTGATAAGCTACCTTGACCCACGTGCAACTGGCACAGGTGTAAACACCGTTGAGGCCGCATCGTATGCTGCTTCAGGAGATCCATACAATTATGAAGCTGGAGCTGCATTTTTGGCGGATTTACAAAAGGCTGGTGTGATCGCTTCTGTCGATCCAAAAGTGGATGTGAGTAAATTCCAGCGCGGTGAAGTGGCAATACTCATCAACTTTGATTACAACCTTTTACAGTGGAAAAAAGATTTAGGTATTCCAGCGGAAGTGGTCATTCCAAGTGATGGCACCATTGCAAGCGGCGGCGGCGTAATTGCAGCTAAAAATGCCCCTCATCCCTATTCAGCAAAACTTTTCTTGGAGTTTTTGCTATGTGGTGACGGACAGCAAATGTATGCAAGCGCATTTGTTTCGCCAATTAACCCAGCTGTGACTATTCCGCCAGATGTGGCGGCTATGTTCCCACCTGCTGAAGAATATAAAAATGTCGCTTTTATTGATTACGCGAAAGATGCTGAGATAAGCGACGCTTTGAAAGAGGCTTGGGCAAAGGCCACAGGAGCAAAATAGCATGATCTGTAAATCCACCCTTACATTTTTGTGTAAGGGTGGATATCTCACTCAGGTGAATGATGAAGAAATATCAAACCGAATACTTATTTCTCATACCGTTTGTTTTATTTTTGGGATTTTTTGAGGTATATCCGTTAATGATTATGTTTTCGCGTAGTTTTGTTTCTGAGACTGGAAACCTGACATTTGATTATTATCTAAAAATTATTCAAGAACCACAGTATTATCGGGCAATATTTAATAGTTTAGGATTTGCGATGACATGTTCCTTGGTTGGTGGGTTGGGAGGTACCTTAATTGGTTATTATGCATCTCGAT
>DAOTVW010000108.1:0-9864 GCA_034436035.1 Anaerolineales bacterium | reverse complement strand
GTCTCCTTTGGTTATGCATGGAAAACCTTTATGTTTTGAAACCAATCCTAATAAAGACATTCACCATCCGTTTGAGTTTAGGCACCAAAGCGGTAAAAAAAGGATAAGAACAAAAATGATGCCCATCGCAGGCATAGCTAAATGTAACCTGAAAGCTGGTGATGATACCAGACTGGGTATTCATAGTGCGCCACCTAGTTCAAACCTGACAGGTCTTACCTGCGCCTGTGTTTACCGAATCGCTGGCATAGACAGGGAACTCGGAATGCAAGGCCTTAGCGGAGACCTGTCAGGTATCATCTAAATTTATGTTGCCCGAATCGCCTGCGAGGACATGAAACTCGGAACGCAAGACCTTCACGGTACACTACCTAGTTCAAGCCTGACAGGTCTTACCTGCGCCTGTGTTTACCGAATCGCTGGCATAGATAAGGAACTCGGAATGCAAGACCTTAGCGGAGACCTGTCAGGTTTCATCCAAGTTTATGTTGCCCGAATCGCCTGCGTGGACATGAAAGTCGGAATGCAAGACTTTCACGGTACGCCACCGAATTCAAACCTGACAGGTCTTACCCGCGCCTTTGTTTACCGAATCGCTGGTATAGACAAGGAACTCGGAACGCAAGACCTTCTCGGAGACCTGTCAGGTTTCATCCAAATTTATGTTGCCCGAATCGCTGGCATAGACAAGGAACTCGGAACGCAAGACCTTCGCGGTACGCCACCTAGTTCAAACCTGACAGGTCTTACCCGCGCCTGTGTTCACCGAATCGCTGGCATAGACAAGGAACTCGGAATGCAAGACCTTAGCGGAGACCTGTCAGGTTTCATCCAAATTTATGTTGCCCGAATCGCTGGCATAGACAAGGAACTCGGAACGCATGACCTTAGTGGAGACCTGTCAGGTTTCATCCAAATTTATGTTGCCTGAATTGCCTGCATGGATATGAAACTCGGAACGCAAGACCTTCGCGGTACGCCACCTAGTTCAAACCTGACAGGTCTTACCCGCGCCTGTGTTTACCGAATCGCTGGCATAGATAAGGAACTCGGAATACAAGACATTAGCGGAGACCTGTTGGGTTTCATCCAAGTTTATGTTGCCCGAATCGCCTGAAGGACAGAAATTCGGAATGCAAGCCTTTCACGGTATGCCACCTAGTTCAAACCTGACAGGTCTTACCTGCGCCTATGTTTACCGAATCGCTGGCATAGACAAGGAACTCGGAATGCAAGACCTTAGCGGAGACCTGTCAGGTTTCATCCAAATTTATGTTGTCCGAATCCCTTGCGAAGACAGAAATTCAAAAAGCAAGACCTTAGCGGAGACCTGTCAGGTTTTGTTATTGAGTGTTAAAGTCTGACGGTTGGTCAATTAAGAAATTGTTTTTCAACACACTTGCGATACTTATGAGCGTAATATAATTTTTTTGGTGGTGACTAATTTTGCTCCATTTTTACTGGGGAGCGAATTCGTCCTTTATGATAAATTATTTATGGCTTTACGGTAAATGTAATTTCGGATACGGTCTGGTTACTGGCTTGATCAATCACAATTGCCTTGAGGTGGTGTTTACCAGGAATTGTCTGCCACGGCACTGCAAAAGGGGGTTGGACTAAATTATAGATATTTTTGCCATCTAAATAGATTGCTACTTGTTTTACAGCGATATCATCATAGGCTTGGAACTGGAATGTGAGAGAGGGATACTCGCTGGCGGAAATCATTTCGCCATCCGCTGGATACAAGATGGATATCGTAGGAGGAACATTATCAACTGTGATTTGAATCAAGGCAGTCTGTACTTGGTTTTCCTCCCCAACCACTTGTAATTGTAGGGTATATAATCCATCCAGTCCTGATGTATCCCATTCTCCCAATTCACCTTCTTTTACGGTTTGCGTGACATCTGAGCCAATTTGCAACCATGCGCGGGGGAAGAGACCTTTTCCCAGTTGTAAGCGGTAATAATGAAAACCAGCGCAATCCGTGCTGCCCATAATTTTTACTTTTCCATGAACAAAGGCAAACATGGCAGGGGAGGTGATACGAACACAGCTGGATAAATTCGCTGGAGTTTGAATCACATCATACTCCGTAGGAGGTATGGCGATGTTTGCGGACTTTGCCCACGCTTGCGCTTGCGGGGGAATATTCATAAAAGTTTTTTCTTTGACCAATTCAAACGGAGTAAACACCGTTGCTAAACGACCAGTCTGCTCATTGATCGGCAGGGTTTGAAATAAATTATCGGTTTGATGCGGTTCAAAACCAGCTAAAAATACTTCATTAACCGTGGTGGGGCAATCTTCATCAGGCAACAAACCAGATGGATCACATACGGTTATCTTTTGGATGTTCGGTGGAGTTTCCCAGCTTTGTGCTGGAAGATTTTGCGAGCTGTATTGTGTCATTGCATACCAGATTGCCATGCTTCCAGATGCTAATTCCGGCTGGGGTGAGGTTGCATTCATTTTTCCTAACCATACCCCGACCAATCTTTGTGGAGTATATCCAATCGCCCAATATTGATCCTGACCGATTGTCCTACCGAGTTTTGCTGCAGCAGTGCGCCCGATCTCGAAAAAATTGGGATGCCCCAAAACAAGCCAGCGGGCTGATTCGTCCGACAGAACATTTGTCATGAGATATGCCAGCTGGGGACTGATGACCGATTTTTCCTGGTTCAAGAGTCCGTTATTCCATTCGACAGAGGGAAGAGCATTTCCATTACTATCTAACACAGACAGAACGAAAATAGGTTGTAACCCCAAGCTGGTAGCATCTTCGGGGATCATATTCCCTAATCCTTGTGAAGAACCTTGATTGGCGAAAATGGAATAAGCCTGGGCAATATCAATGATGGAGATTTGTGTATTAAGATAACCAATAAAGTCATTCTGTATGTTTGCCTTACTCGAATTGGTAAGGCTTTTTAAAGGAATGCCCATCTGTTTGGTAGTGTTGATGATGGTTTCACTTCCAATTTGCTGAAAAAGCTGTGCTGCTGGTGAAAGGAGATCATTGGCAAGGGCGATCCGTGCACGTAAGGGCCCATGAAATTGGTTATCCAAGTTGGGTGGAATTGCCAGTTCAGGGATTGGAATATCCCATTCTAGGCTGGCTGGTTGATGCCCTCGGGCAAAAGCAGATAGATAAATAAAAGGAGACAGAATACTCCCTGCAGGATGAATGGAAAGCGGTGCGTTTTGCATCAAAGCTGACGAAGCGGATTTTTGTTCCACGCTTACCAGTGCCAGGGTTTGCCCGCTTGGGATGTCGAGGATGATGAGGTTAGCAGCAAGTGGATTTGTTGGTGTGATGATATTGGGGATGATAGTGGGTATCAAAAGACTTGCGGGGCAATCTGCTTGTTCATCGGGGGCGGCAATGTTTGTGATTTTATGGATGAGAATGTTGCTAACACAGACCGCGTTTTTTTGCAGGTCTGCATCAATGGAGGTAATGACCTTCATCCCGCCCATTTCCAAACGATTTACAGGTATTAACGAAGCAAGTTGTTTCTCTGCTAATGGAATAAATGGCGGAAGCGTAATATCCAGTTCGTTGATCGTAGGATTGAAATGGAGATTGTCTAAGTTAGTTTGGGATAACTCGTCAATTTGGATAAGGTGGGAATTAAGCATGGCGTTGAGAATTTCTCCCGCGCGCTGTTTAACAAGCTGGGGCGCATTCAATGGATGAATAGATGGGCTATCGGATATCGCCACCAATGCGGCCGATTCGGCGAGATTCAGTTGATTAGCAGGTTTTCCAAAATAGACCTTGGCAGCTGTGTCTGCGCCATATAAATAAGGACCGAATTTTGCGCAGTTTAGAAACCAAACCAATACTTGTCCTTTGCCGAATCGCCCTGTAATTTGAGCTGCTAAAACCTTTGCGCGCAGAATTTTTATCGTACTATTTGGCTCACGCCACAGCAATATATCATAGGCTAAACGATCGGCGATAGTTGACAATTGCGGTTTGAAGTACTTTATAAGTGAGAAGGGAGAATTGGTATCAGTTTTTGGCTCATAATACGCAAAGAATGCTCTAGCCAATGGGGATTGGAGATCGAGGTAATTTACAGACTTATCCGGATTTGAGGCTTGTAACCAACTTCGTTCCACGCCACCAGGTTGAAAACTGGCTAATAGTTCAGTCCCAGTGCGATCATAAAAGCGGGTGGGTTGTAGAAGGATGCCATGTTGGTCGTCGAGTAAGTAGGCTAACTCCTCCAAGGATGGCAAGTTGGATAATAGATTAACCGAGATGACAACGATGATTGCGAGGATGATAGTGAAGAATAAACTTAGTGCCAGCGCAGTGCTCCACGCAAGACGGGGAATGGAATGAGGATGTTCCTTTTTTCTCCGCTTATTTCGATTTAGGACAATCAGAGCGGTGTTTTTCATAGAATATCAAGCAGGGGTTTCCATATCCTGATCTTGAACGAGATGGAGCAATTCGCGTGCCGATTGGATGGTTGAGGGATTAATATCACCAAACATTGATGCAATTTCTGTTACTCTTCGCTCAGAAGTAATTTCCTCAACTTCGGTGATCGTCCGTGCAGCGGATATTTTCTTGGACACGGTAAAATGTTGGTCACCAAATGCAGCTAATTGCGGCAGGTGGGTGATGCAAAACACTTGATGCCGGTGAGATAGCTGGCGTAATTTTTTGCCCACGGTTATTCCAACTTTTCCGCCGATGCCTTGATCAATTTCATCGAAAACCAAGCAGGGGATCGGATCGGCTGCGGTCAGGACGTTTTTTAAGGCTAACATTAAACGTGATGTCTCTCCACCGGATGCGATTTTAACCAGCGGTTTAAAACCTTCCCCTGGGTTAGGGGCGATTAGAAACTCCACTTGTTCAAAACCGTGAGCATTGAAGGAAATTTTCTTTTCCTCTTCGAGAAGGATTTCATTTTCACTTTTGATTGTTTGGAATTGAACTTGAAATTGAGCTTTGGGCATATGGAGATCTTGAAGCTCTTTTTCAACTGCTCGTGATAATTTCTCGCTAGAGTGATGACGAGCCTCTGATAGTTTTAATCCCGCCTGGCGTAGCTTATTGAGAGCTTCCTGTTCTTGTTTGAGCAGGGTTTCGATTTTATCCGTGGCGGTGGTGATCTCCATCAGTTCCGATTGCACCTGATCGGCATATTTTAAGATCGCCTCGATGGTATTCCCGTATTTTCTTTTGAGGATATGAATCAGGTTAAGGCGATCTTCAACCTGATCCAGCTTTTTGGGGTTGAATTCAATCGTGTCAGCATAGCGGCGCAAATTACGGACTAGTTCCGAAATCGCATCAAATAGGTTGTTGGCTTGATCAACGAGGGGTAAAACTTGTGGATCGTAGCGCGGCAGTGTGTTAAGATGCGAGATTATTTCCCCAAATTGAGATAAGACAGGGCGATTATCTGGAGCTTCTTCGTCGAGAAGATATAGCGCTTGTTGGATCCCATTGGCTAAATTTTCTGCATTGGCAAGGCGATTGCGTTCTGTCAAAAGCTCATTTTCTTCATCCAATTGCAGGTGAGCGCTTTGAATTTCATTCAGTTGATAGGTTAACAAATCAAGTCGGCGAGCGGATTCTTGTTCCAACTGACGAAGAGCCGCAAGGGAACGACGGATTTCCAGCCATGTTTGATAGGCTTGTTGATAATCACGAAAAAGGGTTTCCGCCTTCGCGAAATTATCTAATAACCGCAAATGCTCCGATACTCTTAGTAAAGAGAGGTGCTCCGATTGACCATGAATGTCCACAAGTTCTTCGCCGATCTCGCGCAGGATTGTGGTATTGACCATGCGCCCATTCACGCGCGCGATATGACGACCATTGGAACGGATTTCGCGGCTAAGGATAACTTGGCAGGGATCATCGAGCAAATCTTCACGCTGCAAAATATCCGTTACTGGATTTTCCGATGGATTGGAAAAGGTGAATTCAGCTTCAATGATCGCTTTTTCAGCACCACTACGGATAGATGTTATGTCCGCACGCCCGCCTACGACCGCTTCTAAGGCATCGACGAGAATCGATTTTCCTGCTCCTGTTTCGCCAGTTAAAATGATTAATCCGGGTTGAAAATTCAAGCGAATATCTTCAATAATGGCAAAGTTTTGAATGTGTAACGAAGATAACATAGAGTTTTGCTCGTTTATAGTTTAAGTTGAACCCCGCTTAAGCGATAATATGCTGTGGAAGTTACCATAATTGCATACGTTACTTGCACAATGAGATAAATCAAACCGCTAAAATTGAAATGGCCCAATGCAACGATAAAAGTAAACAAATTCAGTAGAACGAGCAATAGACTTCCTAATGCAGTTGTGATCGCTATGGTTAGATAAAGTCGTTTTGAGCGTCGTTTGTTGATGATGAAACGGCAGGATTCAGCAATAATGACCCCAGCGATAGGCGCCAGGATCAAGACGAAAAACCCGAGGCGCGGGATGATGAGACTGCCCACAAAAGAGAGTACTAAGGCAGTGATACCTGCGGTTAAGTAATCAAACCATTGCGCAGTTTCAAATAGTTTTTGTTGGCTTCGGACGCACTCTTTGCAACGGTATCCAGTAGGGGTGGCTATGGCGCATTTTGGGCAGATGGGTTTGCCACAATTGTTGCAGCGAAGGTGGGTTTCAACAGTTGGATGGTTGGCGCAATAAAGCGGTGTAATTTCATCGTTCATCTAGGGATACCTGTGGAAGGGTTTTGATTCATGTGCGGTGTGAGGTTACGATAAAAATAACCTGGATCTTGAAAACGGATAAATTCCGCATTGTGTTCACTGGCGCTTATCTCAACTCGGTCATTGTCCTTTAATGGAACGGGATTCTGTCCATCGACACAGATTTGGGCTTGGTGATCCGTGTGGACGACGATGCTCACCGAAGAGCCTTCTGAAAGGACAATCCCGCGATCAATAGAGAGATGGGGAGCAACCGCAACTAGAAGGATGTTGCGCAATTCCGGAGGGAGGATTGGCCCACCAGCAGCCAGGGCATAAGCAGTGGAACCGGTTGCGGTAGCCGCGATTAATGCATCAGCCACATAAGTGGTTAAATAACGACCATCGACATGGGCTTCAAGTCGGACGGGACGAACCACCCCGCCTCTGCCAACAAAAACCTCATTTAACACCGTGTATTCGCCAATTAATTCTTCGTTATGATAAGAACGTGCATTGAGCATCATCCTTTTTTCTAGCCAGTAATTCCCTTTTAATAACTCCGGAATAAATTCTCGCCATTGATTTTGGCGGATTTCCATTAGAAAACCGAAGTGCCCGAGATTTATACCTAAAATTGGGACACCATATGGGCCACATAGATGCCCAGCTCGCAGCATGGTGCCATCTCCACCCAATACAATTAATAAATCAATCTCGTGATTTTGTATGCTGTTGACTAACTTATCATCGTAGAGCAAAGCAAGGCAAGAATCCTGCCCATGTTGTTTAAGATAATGGGCAAGTTTATAGGCTTCTTTCCCAGCTTCGGGGAGTTTAGGATGAGCTGCAATGGCAATTTTTTTGAAGCGATAGGATTGATTCGTCATCACGGAATAATTATAACCAGAGAAATGACGAAATGGTTAATCAGTTCAGTTTTAGAAACCGAAAATAAACACCCCACATCAGTGTGGGGTGTCATGATTCAGCTGTTGTTCTAAGCGGCGCAAGCTCTTTTCGAGTTTTTCTTGACGCAGGCTTAAAGTCAGATCGCCGCGGGTGCGCTCGATGATGCTGCGGGCGATATCCGTCAAACGGCGGAGACCGCCGGTTATTGCGTCGGGATAATCCATGGTGGTAAGGACTGCAAAGATATCATCCATATACGTAAGCATTTGCTCTGCTTCTTGGGTATGGTTAACACGAAGTGTATCTAAGCAGCGGCGGCGCAGCTCTCCGATAGCTTCTGCCATTCCTTTCAGATAAGCGGCATATTCAATTCCCAGTTCTTCTGGTTGGGGTAGGCTGCCATTTTCGGTGAGTTTATAAACAATGCTCGCCTCAGCAAATTCTTTTAATGCGTCCTGGGTATACCCTTCATAGTAGATATCCGGAAATGTATGTTGATTGTTTTGTAAAGATCCGGCGATCCCTGTGGCGATTTGCAATTCTTGCAGTGCTAATTCGCGCTCCTCACGATGGATTGCTCGGATAGCATTCGCACAATGACGGGTGAGCGCTCGCGCTTGTGCTAATGCTTCCTCGCGAGCAGAGGACCGGGAGGTGAATGATTCATGGATGCGTTCTGCAATCGATTCAAGATTATGCATTTCGATTTATTCCGGGTTAGGTGGTTTGGGTGGATGGAATAGTTCGTCGGCAAGTGAAGTACCGCGAGGAATACGGATTTCTCCGAATGCTGCTTCATATCGAGCGATATTCTCCGCCAAAGCATGATAGAACAATTTCGCTCCGAGAGGAGACATAACAATTCGTGATTGCACCAGCGGGCGGTTTAGTCCGGGTAATATTTGAGCGAAATCGAAAATCAATTCTGAAGGTGAGTGAGCTATTCGCACAAGGTTTACGTATTCCACGAGCAAGTTATCCGGGAATTGTAAATCCGGAAATTGCATCGAACTGCCTACTGGTTCACTATTTACCATTGATATAAATCCATCCTAGAACGGAATATTATCGCCGGTATCAGTTTCTGCACCTTCAACAAATGCTTCTGGAATTTCTGCTTCACCCTTTGCGGAAAGGAAACGCACTGCTTGCGCACTCACCTCAAACGAAGCAGCTGAAGAGCCATCCTGTCGTTGCCAGATGCGAGGACCACCCGTATTTGGATCAACAACCAAGCGGCCTTCTACTAATACTTTTTGACCCTTCTTAAGGTAATTGTTGCAAAGTTCTGCTTGTTTACCCCAAGCAGTGATGCGAAACCAAATGGTGCGCTGGACTTTTTCTCCTGAATTAGAGGTGTAATTATCGTTCACCGCTACAGAGAATGATGTGACCGGTTGACCGCTGGGTGTGTATCGCATCTCAGGATCACGACCTAAATTTCCAGCCAGGATTATGGTATGGTATGACATGAATATCTCCTTTAAGCTATTCTCATTACAACACTGATATGAAAAATGTGTTTATACAGTATTCATTATAATACAGAGCTGATAAATTAAACTTCATCATTTGATTTGGTAAATTTTCAGGTCGGAGAAATTAACGGTCATTGCATCATGGCTTCCGGTACGGGCAAATAAACCGAAGGAACCAGCAGGTATCGCGGCATCATTCAGGGTGAATTGATATTGTTGATTGACAAAAACGATAATCTGATTTTTGGATGCCCATAGTTCAATCAAGGATGAACTCGGCGCGCCGGGCGGTACAGCACCGCTATAGGATTTTGGATAGATCATCGCGGCGCGGTTTTGCATATAACGATCTAAGTGTATTTGTCCGTCACAGGTGAGACCTAATCGGTAAAATTCTTGGTTGGGTGTGAACCGAAATAGAATGCCATATTCATCATCGGCTAAGCAGAGATTGGGGGAGGCGTTAATCTCTAAATAAAAGTTATCCAGTTGTGGTTCTTTGCGCAGGGTGTAGAGGTAGGTTTTCGGTTGCGCTATGGCTAAGGTGATTTCATTTTTCCCCAAAGCAATGCTGCTGGTATTCGTTTGGGCGAGCATCCAGTCCGTACCGACACGAAAGTCATCGGAGAACAAAAGGGTGCCGATTTTCGGTTTAAGGTCTAATGTGGGGGTAATGGCAAGTGTGGGAACCACAGTGGGAGTAGATGTGGGTGGAAACCAAACAATGGTTGCGGTAGGTGTGATCGTTGCAGTAGGGGGGACAGGTGTGTCGGGCATGAGGGTTG
>DAOTVW010000107.1:0-4841 GCA_034436035.1 Anaerolineales bacterium | reverse complement strand
CCCAACGGGAGGCCTTCCTCGAGGCCATCTGCTACAACCTCAGGGTCTACCTCACCCTCTTCTTATTCCTCTTTCTGATCGCTCTGTTTTGTTTAAGGCAAAAGGCGAAGGATCGTCAGGCGGCCACTCCTTCGAGGTGACGAATGTCCTATTGTTAGACAACCCCATTTGTTGTTTGAAAAACTATAATGCTTTAGTAGGAAGGCCACTTAAGGAGTGAGGCATATGTTATGCAAGGTTGGAAATTCGGATCCATCTATTTCTTGCATTAAGTATTTCCTGTCTTTTCTGGTTCTAATGCTCACGCTTATCTCAAGTGTTGCGTTTGCAGGGACTATCTCTATTACAAGCGTGAGCGTTAACCCTGCGCCAGGCCCAATAACCTTGAACAACGACGGTTGGGCCCAATTCAGCATGACGGTTTGCTACTCTGCCTCGGGATTCGGACCGAATGATACTGTCGATATTTGCGCTCAGCTATGCAAACCAGGATCTTGTGGAAGCGGATCCGCGGTTATCGGCACCGTAAAGTACCCGAATGGTTCAGGTTGTGTGACCAAAACCGTTTGGCTTGGCGGTATCCACATGCGCGGTTATTGCGGAGATGCTTTTATTAACGTGAATATTCTTTGCTATGAGAGTGTTCCTCAGTGCCATACAGATTCCAGAATCATCAACGGCTACACAGTGACCTGTGAGTGTAACTACAGCCTAACGGTATCGGTATCGGGCAGTGGTTCGGTAAGCTGTTCCCCAAACAAATCCTCCTACGGATGCAATGAGACGGTGACCCTCACCGCTAGCCCCAGCCAAGGGTGGCGATTCGATCACTGGGGTGGAGATCTAAGCGGGACCGCTAATCCCACCACAATCACGATGAATGGAAACAAAGCAGTTGTGGCCTACTTTGTTCAAGAGCCGTGTACCTACAACCCCGTGATTTCTCTTCATCCATGTTCTCCCTACTCAGTAATGGGCTGGACCGGGACCCAATTTATGTTTGTCTTCACAGTGGAAAACCAGGGCACCGTTACGGACCGAATCAAGCTAACAGCTGTAACAAAACACCCCGGCCTAGAAGTTGCCCTTGCCCCTGCAACATTAGACTTGGATCCCGGTAGCACTTCCCAGGTTGAACTATATGTCAAAGTGAAACAAGCGGAATATAATGAAATTGCTGTCAAAGCCAGCTCAACATCCGACCCATCAAAGTTCTCTGAAATCAAGGTAAGTTATGTTGAGCCGCATTGGTCCAATCCTTTGTTTTATAAGTTTTGCTTTTCCCCTCCGCGCGACGGATCTTCATTGACCTTTATCGCCCCTGATTACGTGAAAATTTCCAATCTTGTTAACGACTCCGTAAATGTAGTGTTCGATCCATCCCCCGATGAAGCACATCTCCGGAATTTCCGTCTCATAATTCAGTGTAAACGAGAGCAAGAGATAATAAAAGAATTGGAAATCTTGATCGGGGTGCCAGATTGCGAAATTGTCGCAACGAAATTTAAGGTCGACGTTGACGGCTATTCTTTTGATAACCGCCCGTGGTTTACTATTCCTCTTTTTAATATTGATGTCTTGGGATATTGTTACGGTTTTGCTGAAACCTCTATACTTTATTATAATTGGTGGTATGAAGAACGTCCCTCTAGTACGCCTCCACATTACGCTAGAACGTATGAACTTCCAAGCACGCGAGATGTGTGGTTCTGGATAGTGTGCCATTTCTGGAATCAGTTAACAAATGCTGATGTCTGGAAAAGTATCAGTTTCGCTGACGAACGCCAGGAAGTTGAAGAGTTGCGTAGGGAACTACAGAGTGGGCAGCCGATGATACTCTCTCTGCGCTTCAAGGGGGCTCTACTGAAGACAGGCCATGCCGTTGTTGTCTACAAACTTATCCAATTAGGCAATGAGCTTTACTTTGTGACCTATGACAATAATGTCCATTATACGGAGAGCTTCGGCCCAGAGACATTTCCATGCCTGAAGTATAATTTATCTACAGGTGAGTTCGATTTTCCAGGGTATGGGAAGCTTTTGACTTTTACTGCGACTAAACCAAACCCATCGACGTGGATCATTCTTCGGTTTGAATGCCCGCTTACAGTAAAGATTACAGATCAATATGGTCGCACCATTTCAGATGCTGGAATAAACGAGATACCAGGTGCCGAGTTTCTTGTCCTAGGTGAAGCAAAAGCATTCTATTTGCCCCTGACCTTAGAGTACCACGTGGAAATACAAGGCACTAAAAACGGAACTTTCAACTTTACTATAGGGCTACCATATGGAGAAACCTTTTCAATTCTTGGTTCCACAGATATCCCAATTACTGAGAATACAAGGGCTTATATGAACATAACACCAGGTGTAGCTGACTACACAATCTCGATCGATTTTAATGGCGACGGACTGGTAGATGAAGAAAGAAAGCCAGATTTTAAGATGACAACAGAGATACGTGGTAACACCCCCGCCGGGAGGGATGTGGAAGTTCCTTTCCTAGACCAAGGCGTAAACATCGTGTTTTCCAACGTGTACATGGCTGGTCATACTACAGTTACTACTACTGATGAGTTTCCCTTTGACTTGCCTATCGGGATTAAGTTTTTGAAGTTCTACAGATTCGATACAACGGCCCAGTACACTGGTCCGATCACAATCCAAATTAAGTATGACGATACGGGCTTAAGCCCGGACGAAGAAAACAAGCTTAGGCTGTTTAAAATTGCACCTAAAGAAGCGCCGAACGATATCACTGCTAACCTAGACACCCAAAATAACGCGATTACAGGTACAACTGATACACTATCTTACTTCGCACTGGGGTATCAGCTTTGGGTACCGCCCACGGGAACGGTTATAAAGCATGGTCCTAATCCTGTCCCAGCCGAAGGTTGTATTTTCTGGCTGGCTTTGCCCGCTGATACCGCTTCAGCAACCCTAAAAATTTACGCTGTAGACGGAGCTCTCCTCATTAGCATACCTCTTGATCGTACGGCTGATCATTACCCTCCCGTAGGCCGATGGGTCCCTCAAGACAGTAACGGGCGCCTACTTGGCACGGGGCTGTATTTGTATTTGGTGGAAATCCATCACGCTGATGGCCGTGTCACGTATTCCCCGCTCCAAAAGATGGTGATCAAGCGTTAAAGGGGAGCGATGAAGGTGCGGTTAATAGCGGTATTGATAGTGGTAGCCCTGCCTTTGCTCGGTAGCGCTACGGATTCCTACATTAATACCGCCTCAATTTTTGAGCTCTGGTGCTCAGCCAGAGCTTTAGGCATGGGTGGAGCGTTTATCGCCCTGGCCAATGATGAAGCTGCGGTCTACTACAATCCCGCTGGGTTGGCGTCCATATCAACCCATGCCTTCTCCTCTTTATATACCAGGCCCTTTGGTGCGTATTCGTTTGGGGTCCTAGGGCTTGCCGGGCAAGGTTGGGGAGCAGAGCTCTTGATCCTTGATTCGGATACTTTGGAGGAACGCGACCTCTACGGAAATCTAATTGGAAGCTTCCGGTTCACAGAAGCCGGTTTGATCCTGGGAACGGGGTTTACGCTCGGGAACCATCTTGCTTTTGGGATTCAAGCTAAACTCTATTCCTTGGTTTTCCCGGACAACGGCTTCGGCCTGGCTTTAAGCCCATCCATCCTCTATACCCAGGGAGCACTGAGTTATGGCATTGTTTGGCGGAATTTAATCAGTACAGACATCCACTACTCCAATGGACATACCGAGCCCTGGATACGGGACATCGCGGTAGGTATTTCTTGGCACGAAGAAGATCGAGTAATTTGTGTGGACTTCACGGAACATCTCATCACACGAGGAGACATCCGCGGCGTGCGATGGGGGGCAGAATACACCCGCTTTTGGCCGGTTGTATTACGGGCGGGGGTGAATAGGGAAGGCAGTACCTTTGGCCTTTCTGTTGATTGGGAGAATATGCACATTGATTTTGCTTGCTTACTGTATAAGGACCTCCCGCCCAGCTATCTCTTAGCGTTTTCCTATCGATGGCAAGGATCTCTGCTCCAACCGCTGAAGAGTTTTTTCCGTAGATAAACCAGAAAACCGGGCGCCTGAAAACAAATAGCGTGCCATTTTGCGGGAAGTTCCCTACCTCTAGCATCGCTAATGCTCAAGACCTCGTGTGGTTGGTGAGAAAAAGCTATCCCCCAATGATTCTATACCCACCCCATGATTGCGGGAAGCCTCTCCCGTTTTGGTAAGGCTTGCCCCAAGTCCCTAAGCTAAATCTCAACAGCACTGGACATCCTCGGGATATGGCTGAACCGAGGGACTGTGCGGCATAGCTTGCCCAAACGAATATAGTAGCCCATCTCTGGGAGAAAGGATCATCATTGTCGGTGTTGATAGTAGGAGGTACCGACGGCAGTCTCAGCAGTCGCGAGTGGGTACGAAGCTCTCCTTGAACTAGGCATTTTTACGGTTCGGCTGTGATTGGCTTTTGGTAGCGCCCAAGGAGCATCGGCGGCCTGGGCTCGGCGTTCGCCCTCTCAATTGGATAGAGGATTGACCACTCCCTTTTCCCGGCACTTTGAGCGATAGCCACCTCCTCGCTTTGAGGGTGGACCTTTAGGGTGTCTGCCAGTAATATTGAATTGGGAAGTTAGTAGAAAATTTTAGGCCCTTCTGGTTTTTGTCCTCTCTTCGTTGTCCTGTTCGCAATTTCAAAAAGGAGGCATTTTATGCGTGAAGATAGCCAAAAAGGCGAACTCGAAGAAAAGCCTGTAACGAAGCTTATAAAGGAGAGAGGGGAGCGCTTCCACCGGCGGGGGAGGAAACCAAAGAGCCCGGAAAGCCAGCGCCTT
>DAOTVW010000106.1:0-4592 GCA_034436035.1 Anaerolineales bacterium | reverse complement strand
CGCTACCTACAGAGTTCCAGATCAATACGTCGCGGAAGTTCTTTTACGCGAGGCAAAGAATGTGGCGGAACTTCGAATTACGCCACAGCTTATTGATTATGGTGAATTTTGTAGGCAAAATAATCTGCGTTTTATTTTAGATGTTCGTGAAAACACCGTGATTGGCCCGCGAGCGCAACAATTTCTTGAGATGTACAACGTAGAGCTTAATAGAGTATACCCAGGGCGTTAGTATGATTCGCGAGGAAGAAGACAAGCTTGTTACAGAAGCATTGAGACGGCTGGGAATGGATGTTACTAGCGTGTTTGATCTGTTACGGTGGGGCGATCCTTATCCGCGAGCCGTCCCTGTTCTGTTGGATTACTTGCCCCGGGTTCAGAACAAAGGAATCAAGGAGGGAATAGTTCGCGCACTAACCGTAAAGGAAGCTCGTGGGAAGGCCGATAAAGCCTTGGTATCGGAGTTTCGTTCTCTTCCGGCTGAGCAGCAATATTTTAGTTTGAAGTGGGCAATAGGGAATGCGCTTTCGGTGGTTGCCACAGATGCAGTGTTTGATGAATTGGTTGAGTTGGTGCGGGACAAGCGGCATGGCAGAGCACGTGAGATGTTGGCAGTAGCGATTGGGAACATGAAGAATCCTGCGGCAGCAGATGTGTTAATTGAGTTGTTGGGTGATGAAGAGGTTGCTGGGCATGCAATAATGGCTTTGGGCAAGCTAAAGGCTGAGAAAGCGCGGCCGTATATAGAGCGGTTTTTGGATCATCCGAAGGCGTGGGTACGTAGGGAAGCCAAGAAGGCATTGGCAAAGCTGGACAAGGCACAGGCTAGGCGGTCTGGTGGGAAGTAATGTTGCATAGGCGAGGTACAAATCGTGATCAACAAACCGGAGGGTTCAATAGGGCGGGTGGTGATTATTGAGAGATTGTGCAATGAAACTAGCTGAATTTTAGAGCATATACACGAGCTGCCTGATAGTGGGTGTATCTTTGCCCGAAAGCCTTGGTCGGCAGATTCGGAGGCGATTACAGCTCCGCTAGGTGAGAAGCATGAGGTGCCAAGCGACATAACTACACTCGGTTTTGAGTATTTCTTGAAAGTTCACGTTGCCAAGGAAGTACTGGAAGTTCTTTCGGGCAGGAAGGCAAGCAAAGACGAAAAATTGCGTCTATTGATTTTTTACGCAGAAAACGATGCTTACCCGGATTGGGTCTTCGAGCTATGATCGGCCTAAACATATGCCAAACTGGGGAATGCCACTGCAAAGGCGGATTACCTAACGGTTCAAGCGCCGTATTGAACAGCAGCATTGGGTTCCGGCCAGGGACCAGTTTACGGTACAAAAGTGCATGCTGCGTTCCGTAAAGAGGTCCAAGCATTAGCTAATCCGACGTTAAGGACAGAGGTTTCCTTCTTAGCAAAAGAAGAAGTGAAGTGGGGAACTCCCGGTTCTGTGAGGGTAGACGTTGTCCAATATGGACCGGGTGGAGAGATTTTGAGTATTTTTGACCTTAAGACAGGAGGGCAGTATTAACCCCTCAAAGGGCAGAAGAAATTCTCTCCAATCTTCCCGGAACCCAAAACGTACCGATCATAATGATCAGACCATGAGGAAAAAAGAAATTACAAAACTGCTACGCGCTCTACTCCAGGACTTTCCTGATTATGAGGTCCAGGGAGACATGATGTACGGAGTTCCTATAAGCCACGTCTTGAAGGGTGTCGTCCTTGATCGCTCAATTAGCCCTAGTGATTATTATGCACACGTTTTCCTGCAGCCGCTGTATGTACCGTCTGAGCACGTTGTGTTAAGCCTTGGTTGGCGGTTGGGGGGAGGAGTACGATCATGGAATTTGGATTCGGAACAGGATCGTGAGGAATTTGCCCGCCTGCTTAATGTTGAGGCTATTCCTTTTTTGAATAAGATTCATGGCCCGCAGGATATAATTTGGGCGACATCATTTGTCAACAAACCTGGGGATTTGTTCGTAATGAAAGCGCGGGCGTATTCTTTCGCGAGGATTGGGAACACGGAAAATGCGGTAAAATATTTGGACGAGCTAATTCGGTTTTTGGGTTCCAATCTCAAGTACGAGTGGCAGAATGAGACATACTCCAAAGCGACTTTTCTAAAAAAGTTGCTTATAGAAAGGCCCCAAGATGCACAAAGGTTGCTTGACGAATGGGAACAATTTACCGTCAAAGCCCTGAAGTTAGGTGGGGGTTGTTAAGTTGGTCTCTTGCGTGAACTTTATAAATGCGAAGCTTAATCAAGTCGCGATTCCGGCTACTTTCGCATGGTTTCCTGTTTAAGAAAACTTTGGGATTTGGGCCGAATGGGGGGTAACCAAACCAAACTGCAAAAGGTAATGGAGTTAAATCTTCCAATACGCGACGCTGCAATGCTGAGCGATATTGGCGGATTTTACCAGAACCGCGAACGCAATCTTTTGCGCTTATCAGGCTGGACGTATCAGAATGGTTACTGGATGCCTCCCAACCACTAATATTGTATGGACCTGTGGATGATATTTGTTGAGTCTGTAGTCGAGTGTTTCCAATTCTTGAAGCAAGAGTGTGGATTCACCTGGACCTTGGTCAAACTGCCAAATGTGATATACACGTGGGCGTATGTTGAAGTGCAAATCTTCTACGACGGAGAAAGAAATCGAGGGCTTGATTTAGGTTTGCGGTACATAGCAGAACCGAAGAAGTATCCATTTTCGGTCTGCATACATACCCTTCTTCGTTTACATGGCGAAGACGCCTATCAAACACAGTATCCGTCAACTCCCGAATCAATCCGTGACCAAGTTGCACGTCTAGCTAGGGTGCTCCGAAAGCATGATAAGCAACTACTACACGGTAACGCTCACGATTTTGAGGTTGTGAGCAAAATGGGAAAGGAATCGTTTAAGGAAGTGAAGTCTCGAAGGAACAAATCGGATTCGGCTAGTCCGGAAATATATTCACTGAGCCGGCGGCAACCGGATAATGTGGCAGGCGTTAATCGGGCTCGCAGTAATGGCTACGAAGGTGATGCAAACGGTGTATGCGCTTAGTCTAGCGTTGGCTAATTATGCGGATGTTGCGCTTGGAGCTGATTCTAGGGCCATCGGTCGTGGCGTGTTCGAGCTGGCGGCAATGGCGTTGCCGGTGACGAAAGTAAAATATGCGGGTACTGTTAGTGAGCTTACAAGAACGGTTAACGTAGCTGATGAACTGGCGCTTGCTGCTCGCAGGGCTGCGGCGGCAGTCGGTCCCGGCCATGGACCAGTTTATGGCACAAAGGTGCATGCTGCGTTTGCCAACGAGGTTAGAGCTTTGGGGAATCCAAACGTTCGGGCGGAGGTCTCGTTCTTGAACGGTAGAATTGTTGAATATTGCACACCAGGTTCCGTGCGGGTTGATGCCGTTTGGTTCGCGCCAAACAACGAGGTCCTTACCGTTTTTGACCTCAAGACTGGCAGTGCCACACTAACGCCACAGCGCATTCTTCAAATCCAACAGCAGGTTGGCAATCCCGTTCCTGTAATCCCACTCAGGCCATGACGAAGAAAGAGTTCGAAAAGATTGGAAAAGCGCTACTACCAGAACTGCCAGGTTTCGCGGTGAAGGGCCATTTGTTATTCATGCTGCCAGTGAGGCAAGTCTTGCGAGGGATCTGCTTTGAGCCATCGGGTTTTGATCGAAAGGCGTTTTACGTTAACGTATTCGTGCTGCCGCTTTGCGTACCAACACAGTATCTGTACTTCAATTTTGGTAGGCGCGTTGGAACTGGTTGGAGTTCTGATGCACCGGACGTTTATTCCGAGTTGAGCTTGGCTTTGAGGCGCGAAGCGTTGCCATTCTTATCACGAGTTGAAGACCTAGACGACTTTATCCAACTAGCAAAGTCGTTTTCCCGCGCAAACCCACGTACGAGAGAGGCAATTGCTTACGCGCTCGCGCGTGTGGGCGAGGTGGACAAAGCGATTGCAGAACTAGACACGCTGCTTGCAATGCTCGACGTGAAAGTTCCGTGGCAACTTGAAATGGCTGAACGAGCGAACGCGCTGAAGTCGTTACTTCTTCATGACTTTGCTAGTGCCCAGAAACAACTACAAGAGTGGGAAGCTGAGTCCATTCGGAATCTTGGGTTGGAAAAGTTCCGATGAAACGCGCGGGATCGGCGGCGGGCGGCGAGCGAGGAAGAATGTGGCGGCATGCTAGACGTGCATGGGGTCTTATGGGTACAATTCTGCCGGCAACCGCGTAGTGATGACAAATCTTAGCAATGGCCAAGTGACACGGTTCGTATTCAATCCGAATGCTCGGCTGAGTCAGGTGCTGATGCGGATTCGGCCTGGTGTTACCGATGACCGATTACGAGGTAACGGGCACAATGATGAAATACAACCGCCAGTGGTTACTGGAACAAATGCGCAGTGGACGCCAGATTATTGACATCGGCCCTGATCCGAACCACGCCGTCCCAAGCATTTTCTACCAAATGGAGCAAAATATGCTAAAGAATTACCAGAAATTACACCCTGAGTTTAACAGTGTTGTTCGCCCATGAATGGACAAGACTTTTTACGAATTATAAAAGAAG
>DAOTVW010000105.1:0-3040 GCA_034436035.1 Anaerolineales bacterium | reverse complement strand
ATGATTTATGAGCATGATTTTTCATATAAATAAATACCAAAGAATGAATTGCTTCTCGTCTCTACTTAATGCTCTTTTTCCATGTCAGGCTCCTGCATTAAATTAGCTTGATTGCAGCTATTATTATCGATTGCAAAAATAAAATGAAAGTCTGACGATTTAGTTAATTAAAAACTTGTTTTTCAACACAATTCTTAATCCAATTCTCATATTTGGTGTATAATATAAATTATAGTCAGTTATCAGCCAGCGAGCGAGACCACGTATCCGGCATGTGACCGGGCCTGGGGGAGATTTAAGCTGCGATCTGCTTTTGCCTTTTGTGTGTCATGCAGCAGGCCGGTATCTCAATGATATATTTTATGGAGAAGATATGGAACCCAAATTGTATGTAGGCAACTTGCCGTACACCGTCACCGAAGATGAACTGCGTGATTATTTTGCGCAGGCTGGGACAATTAAGTCAGTAGCGCTGATTCGCGATCGCGATACCGGCCGGTCAAAAGGTTTTGCCTTTGTGGAATATGAGACCAACGAAGAAGCGCAAAAAGCAATTAGCTTGTTCAATGGCACACAGCTTCAGGAACGCACGTTGACTGTCAACCAAGCTCGCCCACGCGAAGAACGCGCACCTGGTTCCGGTGGCTTCCGCCGCGATGCTAATGCTGGCAACCGCAATCAACGCGGTGGTGGCAGCAGCAATAGCAATCGCCGTCGGTCCAACTGGTAAATCAATTGTTATAATTAAGCGAAACAGGGCTTCCAGATGATGCCCTGTTTCAGCGCGCATATTCAATATGACCATCAAAACACACGCCTCATCCTCATCGCGAATAGTAGCGGATTTGTCTTTACTCCTCGCCGCTTTATTGTGGGGGAGTTCTTTTGCCGCCCAACGTGCTGCTGCTTTATCGGGCGGAGTTTACCTTTACAACGGAGTGCGATTCTTACTTGGCGCTCTATTCTTGTTGCCATTCCTGTTGTTTTCAAAACCTGATCTGAGACATATTACGCCTCGAGCCTGGCTGGGTGGTGGGCTAGCCGGTTTGGCTCTTTTTGCCGGGAGCTCTTTCCAACAATTTGGAATGCAATATACAAGTGCAGCCAATGCCGGCTTTATCACTGGATTGTATGTCATCTTGATCCCGTTCTTTATGGCATTCATTTACCGAAAAGCACCGCGCGGTTTGGTATGGGGCGCTTCGGTTATTTCTGTGATTGGAATGTTTTTATTGAGCACGGGTGGAAAATTCGCTCTATCGGTGGGGGATGCTTGGGAATTAATGGGGGCGCTGATGTGGGCAGCACATGTTTTAATAATAGATCGGGTAACCCATCGTCTCGACCTGCCAGTTTTGGCAATTTTACAAAGCAGCGTATGTGGTGTACTTAGTTTGTTGTTCGGCATCTTTTATGAGCAAGCTACTTTAAGCACACTAAATGGGATTTGGTGGGCAGTAATTTGGACTGCCATCGCATCCATTGCGCTTGGGTTTACCTTGCAAGCAATGGGCCAAAAGGTCGCCCCTGCTGCTGATGCCGCGATAATTTTGTGTCTAGAGTCGGTATTTGCGGCATTGTTTGGCTGGATTATTTTAGGAGAAGGATTGACAGCCATCCAGACTTTGGGTGCATTACTTATGTTCGCGGCAATGCTGGTGGTGCAGATATCGAATTTCAGCATCAATTCCAATGGAGTTAAGGATTTATCTCGGACATGATCGAAATAAATGATTTAACAGCTATTTTGTTCGATTTAGATGGAACGGTTTACCTTGGAGAGGACTTGCTGCCTGGCGCGGAAAAGCTCATCATGGCTTTGCGAAACAGGAATATACAAACGCTCTTTATCAGCAATAAACCCTTATATCCCCGCCAAGTGTATGCCGAAAAATTAACTCGGTTAGGGATACCCACAACGAAGGACGAAGTATTGACTTCCGCTTATGTATTAGGGCAGTATCTTGCGAAACATAAACCATTGCTCAATTATTATGTCATTGGGGAAGAAAATCTACGAGCTGAATTACGAGCCTATGGACTTAAAGTACTCGATGAACTTGACAACCAAAATCCGCAAGAAGTAATCGATCCTAGCGGGATTGATGCGGTGATTGTCGCTTTTGATCGCACCTTAGATTATCGAAAATTAAACACCGCTTATCAAGCCCTCCGACAAGGAGCGCGATTTTTCGCGACCAATTCGGATAAGGTATGCCCGATGCCCAATGGAGCTATCCCCGACGCAGGGGCGATTATTGCCTATTTGGAGCATATCAGCGGTCGCCAGGTGGAACTATTAGCCGGCAAGCCTTCTCTGTTAATATTGGAGGTTGCGCTCGAAAAATTGAATACCTCACCCGAACGCTGTATCATGATAGGGGATCGCTTGGAAACCGATATCCGTATGGGAAATCAAGCCGGTATGAAAACAGTTTTGGTGTTAAGTGGTATCACTACCCGTGACATGGTTCATGCATCAGCCGATCAGCCGGATTGGATAGTGGAAAATCTCCTGGATTTTGGGAAGAGGTTGGGAATAGTTGAATAAATTTTGATGTCTCAGCCTGTCTATCATTAAGACGTTTGGGGCAGCAATTTATGATTGCCAGGGAACGATTGTCGCGGGATAAACAATGACTTTAGTACTCAACAGCCAGCTATTGTCATTGCGAATGAGCGTTCGCCGCGAATGAAGCAATCTCCAACCCGGTAGGGAATTGGTTTCAACCAGCACTTTGACAAGCTCAGTTCACCGCTCAACCAATGGATAGCGGAGGGTTAAGTAACGTTCATCACGTATCGAAACCCAATGACAAAACAAATCAATCATGGTCATCATGTGAGTCCTTTCTTTACATAATCAAGAGCAGGGATTATTCCAGATTAACTTTCGCTGAAATAAAGTTGACAGGCATGCTGACATTCAGTTACAATGAAATAAACCCTTCACCAATGAGGTCAATATGCCTCCAAAAATCGAGTTTCTCAGCCCAGAATTAATCCAAAAAGTATTAGAAGAAGCTTTTTATTTACTTAA
>DAOTVW010000104.1:0-9233 GCA_034436035.1 Anaerolineales bacterium | reverse complement strand
GCATGGCGAAGCAAAAATACGAGCGGACGAAGCCGCACATGAATGTAGGGACGATGGGGCACATTGATCATGGGAAGACGACGCTAACGGCGGCGATCACGAAATACTGTGCCTTAGTAGGAAAAGGAGAATATCGGCCATTTGATTCGATAGACAATGCGCCGGAAGAGAAAGCGCGTGGGATCACGATCAACATAGCGCACGTAGAATATGAGACCGAGAAGCGGCATTATGCGCACGTAGACATGCCGGGGCATCGGGACTATATCAAGAACATGATCACTGGGGCGGCGCAGGTAGACGGGGCGATCTTAGTAGTAGCGGCGCCGGATGGGCCGATGCCGCAGACGCGTGAGCACGTGTTATTAGCGCGGCAGGTAGAGGTACCGGCGATCGTGGTGTACTTGAACAAAGTAGACATGATGGATGATCCGGAGCTATTAGAGCTGGTGGAGCTAGAGCTGCGCGAGCTATTGAACGAATATGGATTTCCTGGGGACACGACGCCGATTGTGCGCGGGAGTGCATTACAGGCGTTAGAATGTCCGAGCAACGATCCGAATGCGCCGGAATATGCGAGCATCAAAGAATTATTGCGGGTAGTGGATGAATACATTCCGGAGCCGGTGAGAGATGTCGACAAGCCGTTCATGATGCCGATTGAAGATGTATTTTCGATCAAAGGGCGCGGGACGGTCGTGACGGGTAGGATCGAGCGCGGGAAAGTGAAAGTAGGGGATGCGGTAGAGATAGTAGGGTTGAGAGAGAAGAGCATGAACTCGGTAGTGACCGGGGTAGAGATGTTCCACAAGTCGTTGGATGAAGGGATAGCGGGGGACAACTGCGGGTTACTATTGAGAGGGATAGATCGGACGGATGTAGAGCGCGGCATGGTAGTAGCGGCGCCGAAGAGCATCACGCCGCACAAGCACTTCATGAGCGAGGTATATGTGTTGAAGAAAGAGGAAGGCGGGCGGCACAAAGCGTTCTTCAGCGGTTATCGGCCGCAGTTTTACATACGGACGATGGACGTAACGGGGACGATCAAGCTACCGGAAGGGGTAGAGATGGTGATGCCGGGTGACAATGTGAACCTGGAGGTAGAATTGATCGTGCCGGTAGCGTTGGAACAAGGGTCGAAGTTTGCTATACGAGAAGGTGGTCTAACGGTAGGCGCCGGGGTGATCACCAAGATTTTGGATTAGGTAAGGAGAAACGTCGCGAAGGCGTTGAGTAAATTATGGCGTCAAAAAAAGATGTAAGACCGGTAATCACATTGGCGTGTACGGAATGCAAGGAACGCAATTACACAACGGAAAAAAACCGCCGCAACGATCCGGGCCGAATGGAATTAAAAAAATTCTGTCCACGTTGTCGCAAACATACCTTGCACCGTGAGACGAAATAGTTGACTGGTTAGATAGTCACATTGCCGTATGACCGTAAAAGTCTACACCAATATCGGACATGGGTACTGGATGAGGCAATAAGGAGATTTGACTATCTGACTGACAAACAGGCCAGTAGCTCAATTTGGTAGAGCTCTCGTCTCCAAAACGAGTGGTTGTGGGTTCAAGTCCTGCCTGGCCTGCCATGGATGAAGCAACGCCGTCTCTCAGGGCGGCGTTTTGTCCGTAAAATTTTGACCTGGAGGTCAATGTGGCGAAAGCGGAAAAGAGTAGCGAACGAAAACAGCCGAATTTTATCGTCCGATATTATCGGGAAACGGTTGGAGAGTTAAAGAAGGTTAACTGGCCAAGCCGGCAGGAGGCAGTCAATTTAACCCTGATTGTCCTGGCGGTAACTTTTGGAATGAGTGCGGTCATGGGTTTATTAGACTTGATATTTTCCAGATTTTTTGGATTAATATTCAAGCTTGGTGGATAATTAATTTGATATAGAGAGTGAACGGAAAGATGGTGGAAGTGGAAGACCAGGAATACCAGCCAGAAGAAATCAATTCGGAAACACATCCGGAAGTAGAAGATGTGGAGAAGTCTTCGATTCCAACCGCGGATTTAATTGAAGAAGAAAAAGATGTCAGCCTTCCAGTGGATACAGAAGGTGAAGAACAGACGGCTGGTGATGGACGGGCCTGGTATGTGGTGCATTGTTATTCTGGTTATGAAAATAAAGTCCGCTATAACCTTGAACAGCGCATCGAAAGCATGGGCATGAAAGACATGATTTTTGATGTGGTTGTTCCGACTGAGGAAGAGATCGAGGTCAAAGAAGGAAAGCGGAAAACAATTGAACGGCGCGTATTCCCTGGCTATATTCTCGTTAATATGATTCTCACCGAAGAATCATGGTATGTTGTGCGCAACACACCAGGTGTGACGGGTTTTGTCGGGATGGGTACTCAGCCAACCCCTCTACGGCCAGAAGAGGTAGCGCAAATATTGAAGCGGATGGAAGCGGAAGCGCCGCGAATTAAGGTAACCTTTAAACCCGGCGAACGGGTACGGATTATTGATGGGCCTTTCAACGATTTCCGTGGCACCGTCTCGGATATAGACATGGAACGAGCCAAGGTGCGCGTAATGGTGAATTTCTTCGGCCGTGAAACACCGGTCGAATTAGACTTTTTACAAGTGGAGAAAGCATAAAAAGGGCATAGCGAGGTAAAATCTCGCTAGGTGGGAGGGTGTTCCCCTTCACCCGCTAAAACCACGAAGGAGATAGAAACTGTGGCAAAGAAACTTAAAACAATTGTAAGATTACAAATTGTGGCAGGTAAAGCGAATCCTGCACCACCCATTGGTCCAGCTTTGGCTGGGCATGGGATCAACTTAATGGCGTTTTGTAAAGAGTACAACGCCAGGACCGCTAATCGAGCGGGAGAAGTAATCCCGGCTGAAATTAGCATTTATACGGATGGGTCCTTTACATTTGTATTGAAGACTCCTCCAGCCAGTGTTTTGTTGAAAAAAGCTGCTGGCATTACCAAGGGTTCTGCACATGCACCACGCGAAAAAGTGGGTAAAGTTACCCGCGCCCAAATTCGCGAAATTGCTGAATTAAAAATGCAGGACTTGAACGCCCTTGATATAGAAGGCGCGATGAAACAAATCGAAGGAACTGCCCGCAATATGGGCATCCAGGTGGTAGACTGAGACCTGGTGGGAGGGTATAAGACCCGCTTGCACCACGAAGGAGAAACAAATGGCAAAACATGGAAAAAAATATTTAGCAGCGCTTGCAAAAATTAACCCTGAGCAAGCTTATCCTCCTCAGGAGGCAATTGATCTGGTTAAAGAAACCGCTTATGCGAATTTCGATGCTACCGTAGAAGTGCACATGCGTTTAGGGGTAGATCCACGACACGCGGATCAACAAGTACGGGATGTGGTTGTGCTCCCCCATGGGTTGGGTAAAACGGTGAGAGTGTTGGTATTTGCTCAAGGCGAAGGCGCGGCATTAGCACGCGAGGCTGGAGCAGATTATGTCGTGGACGATGACGAAACGATCGCTAAAATCCAGGCAGGCTGGACGGATTTTGATGTTGCTATCGCCACTCAAGATATGATGGGTAAAGTAGGACGATTAGGGAAAGTATTAGGCCCGCGCGGCCTGATGCCCAGCCCAAAGGCAGGTACAGTTGTCATGGCAGCGGATATTCCCCGGGTTGTTAAGGAAGCGAAAGCAGGCCGGGTGGAGTTCCGCGTTGACAAAACAGCGAATTTACACATTCCAATCGGTAAAGTTTCCTTTGAAAGTGGCAAACTATATGATAACCTGGCTGCAATCATGGAAGCAGTCCGAAAAGCAAAACCAGCCACGACTAAAGGAGTGTACATTAAGCGCGTTACATTGACATCAACGATGGGGCCAGGAATAAAAGTGGACCCATTGCAGGCGCAGTCAATGAGTGTGCGCGAATAAAAAGGTATTTTCAGCGCTAAGCTGACGTCAACTCACCGATGACCGCAGGTGCCTTACATGGCTTAATAACCTGCCCAGGTGAAGAAACTTCTAATCCAAAAACCCAATATATTGGGAGAAGAATCTTTGCCTGACCAATCGGTGTGGCAAAGATTTTTATTTAGAAAGGAGATGGATTAACATTGGCTATATCTAAGGAACGCAAGAATGAAGTAATTGAACTGGTTAAGAGATGGGCAAACCAGAGCAAAGCCATGTATATCACCGAATATACTGGCTTGAATATGAAGCAAATTGATGATCTACGCGTGAAAGCACGCCAAGCAGGCGGCGAGTTTCATATTGTAAAAAATACATTAGGTAAACTTGCCTTTGAACAGATCGGCTTAACTGTTAAAGAAGAACTCTTCAGCGGTTCCACAGCCATTGCCTTTGCTTTTCAAGATGCTCCGTCGTTGGCAAAAGTCCTTAATGAATTTGCCCGCACAAACGAAGCATTGAAGGTGAAAGGTGGGTACCTGGAAGGTGAAGTGATCAGTGCTGCAAATGTCCAGGCTTTGGCAGAATTACCACCACTGCCCATTATGCGGGCACAGATATTGGGAACCATTTTGGCTCCCGCCAGTCAATTGGTTCGCACATTGGCCGAACCAGCTCGTCAGATTGCTGCAGTCTTACGGGCTTACTCAGAGAAAGACAATACTGCAGTACCCAGTGGAGCATAATGTCTCTGCAAGATGAATGAATAATAGAATAAATATATTGAAATAATCAAAAGGAGTAACAAAAATGGCAGATTTAGAAAAACTTATTGAAGAACTGAGCAGCTTAAGTGTATTAGAAGCAGCTGAGTTAGTCAAAAAACTCGAAGAAAAGTGGGGCGTTTCTGCAGCAGCTCCGGTGGCTGTTGCTGCCGTAGGTGCTGGAGCTGGTGCAGCTGCACCAGCTGCTGAGGAAGAGGAGAAGACAGAATTTGATGTGATTATCAAAGATGCTGGGCCGAAGAAAATTGAGGTCATCAAGACCATTCGCCAACTCACCAATCTTGGTCTAAAAGAGGCTAAAGATGTGGCAGAGACAGCGGGCTCAAAGGTTTTGGAAGCGGTCAGCAAAGAAGCAGCGATGGACGCCAAATCGAAACTGGAAGCTGCTGGCGCAGTTGTCGAAGTAAAGTAATCTCAAAAAATATTTATTTTTTGGATGAAGGGTCGGTTTTCAGGCAAACACCTGAATATCCGACCTTTTTCTATTCTGGCTGGGTTATAATAAAATTATAGTAAACTATCACAAAGGTAAAATAAACCAGCATAAAGGAGATTTTCATGGATGCCAAACAAATGGCTGCTGCAGCAGCGCTGGACTTTGTCAAAAGCGGAATGAAATTAGGTTTAGGGACAGGCTCCACCACTCGTTATTTCGTAGATATGTTAGGAGCGAAAATTAAGTCGGGTGAGATTGAAAACATTATTGGTGTACCTACATCGGAGAGCACTGCTTCCCAAGCGCGGGCATTGAAAATACCTTTGGGCAGCTTAAGTGATATTGAGGAACTGGACCTTGCTGTTGATGGGGCAGATGAAGTGGATCCCCAGCTCAATTTGATTAAAGGACTTGGGCGGGCTTTATTACGCGAAAAAATCGTGGAGAGCCATGCTAGAGAATTCATCGTTATTGTGGATGAGTCGAAGCTGGTTAAACGGCTAGGAACCAAAGGTGCTCTGCCGGTGGAAATTGTCCCCTTTGAGGCGCGCGCCCATATCCGTTGGTTGAATTCATTAGGTTGTCGTGCTGAACAATGGATGGAGTTGGATGGTACTCCAGCGATGACGGATAATGGGAATTATTTGGCGAAGTGTTTTTTTCATGAGGGCATTGCGGATGTTTATGAGTTAGCAGAAAAACTTGCCTGGCGGGCAGGGATCGTTGAGCATGGTTTATTCTTAAATATGGCAACCCGTGTAATCGTAGCCGGTGAAGATGGGGTGCGCATAATGGAGCGGAATAAATGAAAGCGCGGATCGCCCCTTCCATTCTTTCAGCTGATTTCAGTCGTCTTGGTGAGGAGGTTCGGGAGGCGGTTTCTTCTGGCGTTGATGTAATTCATGTTGATGTCATGGATGGCCATTTCGTCCCCAATATCACGATTGGACCATTAGTCGTTGAGGCATTGCGACCTCTCGCAGATGAAATGAAATTCATCCTTGATATCCATTTGATGATTGAAAAACCAGAAGGGATGATTCCTGATTTTATCCGGGCTGGGGCAGATGTCATCACGGTGCATGTCGAAACATGTCCCCATTTGCATCGCACGCTCCAGCAGATCCATGAAGGCGGGGTTAAAGCGGGAGTAACGTTGAATCCTGCAACTCCTTTAGTCACCTTGGAGGAAATCCTTGGGGATGTAGACCAAGTACTGATAATGTCCGTCAATCCTGGTTTTGGTGGGCAAAAATATATCTCAGCTAGCACCTCAAAAATTGCTCGTTTGCGGGAGATGCTCCACGAACGGGATCTTGATTCGGTGGAAATTGAGGTGGATGGCGGGATTTCGACTGCTACAATTGGAGAAGTTGTGCGAGCTGGAGCAACATTATGTGTTGCAGGTTCGGCAGTTTTCAATCAAAAAGCGTCAATTTCTGATAATATTAAAGCATTACAAAAAGCAATACAGCAAGCTCTGGGTTGAAAAAAGGAGAGTTCAAATGAGCGCCCGAGTGTTAATTATTGAGGATGATGAGCAAATATTAAAATTCTTACGCCGTGGTTTGGCATATGAAGGTTATCAAGTGGACACCGCGATGGATGGTCCAAGCGGGCTGGCGATTGCGCGGGATAATCCACCGGATGTCGTCGTTTTGGATTTAATGCTGCCAGGTATGGATGGTTTGGAAGTATGCCGGCGGTTGCGTGCTGGGGGTCCCGTGCCCATCCTTATTTTAACCGCTAAGGATACCTTGAATGATCGCATTCAGGGGTTGGATATGGGGGCGGATGATTATATGGTGAAGCCATTTAATTTGGATGAGCTGCTGGCGCGCATCCGTGCTTTATTACGCCGTTCTCAACCAGCTCACCCGCAGGTACTCCGTTTTGCTGATCTAACACTCGATACCGGTACACGGCAAGCGGTGCGCGGTGATAAAGTGATTCCATTAACGGCTAAAGAATATGAACTATTGGAATTATTTATGCGCAGCCCTCGCCAAGTGATCACTCGCGAGACTATCTTCGATAAAGTCTGGGGTTATGACTTTGGCGGTGAAAGTAATATCATCGAAGTGTATATCCGCTATTTACGTCAAAAATTAGAAGAGGGGGGGCAGCCGCGCTTGTTACATACCGTGAGAGGAATGGGGTACGTCCTACGCGAATCCAACTGAGCGGATTGAATTTTTTTAGGGGATGCTCTTCCCAACAAAGGATCTGTGAATGAGTTTGCGGGCACGGTTGGCTTTGCTATTCACTGCCATTGTGGTAGGGATTCTATTGTTGTTTGGTGTGGCAGTGTATGTAACGGTAAGCGCCAGCCTTACCAATGAGATTGATAATAATTTACAAACTACAGCATCCCGTGTGATCCGAAACATTTATGTTGGTGACCGCGGCGAATTAAATGTCAAAACCAGCCCAGAGGTTGAATTTGCCACAGATTCATTCATTCAGGTATGGGATCGCAGTAATAATC
The DNA here is from genome assembly GCA_034436035.1 of Anaerolineales bacterium. Taxonomy (GTDB): domain Bacteria; phylum Chloroflexota; class Anaerolineae; order Anaerolineales; family UBA4823; genus UBA4823. The sequence continues at coordinate 1,660 of DAOTVW010000104.1, read as the reverse complement.
TGCGCGCTGCGTCGGCGAATGTACGCAATTTAACCCAACCGCTGAATAGCGCTGCATTACAATCTAGCCAACCAGTTTTTGATGATTTAATTTTAACCACTGAAAATGGGGATATCCATTTAAGAGTGCTTACGGTACCTTTAGTGGTAGGGGATCGTCCCATCGGAGCGATCCAAATTGGTACCAGCCTTGCTGTAGTGGATGCTGCCCAACAAGCTTTGGTGATCGTTTTAGCGATTGGGGTGATTTTATCTACACTGATTGCCGGAATGGCAAGCTGGATTAGTACTCAACAAGCGTTATCGCCATTGGAAGATGTGACCGAGACCGCGTTACAGATCACCCGGGCAGATGATCTTTCCCGCCGTATCCCCTATAAAGGTCCACCCCAGGATGAAATTGGTCAACTGATTCATGCATTTAATCAAACCCTTGGCCGGCTCGAAAATCTCTTCAACACCCAACGTCGCTTTCTGGCTGATGTAGGTCACGAATTACGCACACCGCTCACGGTGATAAAGGGGAATGTGGATTTAATGCGGATGATGAAAGAGATGGATACGGAATCAATGGACAGCATCGAGAGTGAGGTGGAGCGGATGACGCGTTTGGTGGGGGATTTGATGCTGCTTGCCCAAGCCGAATCGGGGAAATTGCCTTTACACCTGCAAATAATTGAACTAGACACTTTGATACTTGAAGTGATGCAACAAATGCGAGTGGTTGCGAAAGATAAAGTCAAATTACACCTTGGCGGTATGGATCAGGTGCTGATTTGCGCGGATAAAGATAAATTAAAGCAAGTATTGGTCAATCTCATCCAGAATGCAATCAACTATACCCCGAAAGGCGGTGAGGTGGTTGTATCATTATCGAAGAATGAAAATCAAGCCCAAATTAGTGTGCAGGATAATGGGCCGGGTATTTCCCCCGAAGATTTACCATATATTTTTGAGCGTTTTTATCGTGCCGAAAAAAGCCGAACGCGAGCAAAAGATGGAAAAGGTTTTGGTTTAGGTCTTTCGATAGCTTATTGGATTGTCAAAAATCATGAAGGTTCAATTGAAGTGGACTCAAAGCTTGGAGAAGGAACGACGTTTCGGGTTAAATTACCTTTATCCCTCAAAGCTTGTCAAGAAGAAGCCAATCAAAAATAGATTTATTTAATCCAGTAAGTAATGATTCACTTTATAGTCTATTAATTTCCCATTTTTGTAAGAGAATTTTGCGGAGAAAAAGCCAGGTTGGTCTAACCAGGGCAGGAAGATGCGATCTCCCTCCCATAAAGGCAAGGAAAGAATTTGGTCATTATCAATCCATTCCAGGTGACCTTCTGGGGAATCGATGATTTCTCCTTCATAATCATTGGCACAGAACAAGAAGGCATACCAATCCTCATTATTGGCAAATTCAGGGAAAGAAAGAAACCCCTTTAGTTTAAGATCTTTGACCACTAAGCCCGATTCCTCTAAAACCTCACGAATGGCACATTCTTCTGGAGTTTCTCCCACTTCGAACTTCCCTCCTAATCCATTCCATTTACCTTGATGGACATCATTCGCTTTCTTGTTGCGATAGACCATCAACGTTTTTCCATTTTTACGGAGATAAACTAAAGTTGCCAGTTTCATTTGTGTAACAGAAATATATAAATTAATAA
>DAOTVW010000103.1:0-10703 GCA_034436035.1 Anaerolineales bacterium | reverse complement strand
GGTTTGCCAGAGAAACGGAACCGCTGATCATCGAAAATTATGTTAAAACCGGAAAAGTCTATTTTGAATTTATCCCTTATGGACCAGGCGGTATGGCAATTGGACAAGAATCGGTCGACGCTGCTTTGGCTGCATTTTGCGCTGGTGATCAGGGAAAATTCTGGGAATATCATGATATCCTCTTTGCCAATCAAACCGGTGAAAATGTGGGCGATTTTGTACCCAAACGCTTAGAGGCTTTTGCACAAGCATTGGGTTTGAACATGGACCAATTCAAGTCCTGCATAAAGCAAAAGAAATTTGAATCGAAATATCAAGCCGGTATTGAGCAAGGAAAGAAAGCTAATATTGGCGGGACGCCATCGTTTTTAATCAATGGGAAACTAATTGAAGGCGCATTACCTTATGAGGAGTTCAAAAAGGAGATCGACGCCGCATTAACCGCTGCTGGTGTCCAACCATAGAAATTCATCTCCCCCAAACTATATTTATTTGATAGCGATATGCAGCGCTTCCAAAATCACCACGATGAGAGGCGCAATAAGCAGGGCTGGTAAAAAATTGCCAACCCTGATTCGTTTAATTTCCAGCAAGGTGCTGAATGCTAAACCGCTGATTAATAAACCACCTGCGGCAGTCATTTCCGTCATCATTGCTGGTGTGACATAGGATTGCACCTGGGCTGCTAAAAGGCTGATCCCGCCTTGATACACCAAGATCACCAAACTGGAAAAAAGCACACCCACTCCCAAAGTGGACGCGAAGGCTAATGCCGCAAAACCATCTAGAACGGATTTGATGGCAAGTAATTTATAATCACCGCTCAACCCATCCTGAATGGAGCCAAGAATAGCCATTGGTCCAATACAGAATAAAAGAGAAGCTGTCATAAAACCACGGATAAAACGACTGCCATTTTCGTCTTTATCTTCACCGGATGTGAATTTCTGTTCAAGCCATGCCCCTAACCCGGCTAATTTATCCTCGATTTTCCACCATTCACCGAGAATACCGCCAAATAAAATTCCTGCCAAAACAATAATTGAATTAGCGGTTTTGAAAAACATTTGCAGACCAATCGCGAGGGTAAACAACCCTAAACCAGCGACGATTGTTTGGCGCATTTTCTCTGGTAGGCGTGCCCCAAATAAGAGCCCTAGTAATCCACCTCCAAGTACGGTAATGATGTTGATGATTGTGCCAGTCATGTCCTTCTCCTCGATGATAAATAGTTTTTGTGATCTTTCATATATAAAGGAGTGTTTCCTATTTTATTCTCTTCATAAAATCTCATTTATCCTGCCAATCCAATTTAATCCAAGTAATTTAGCTCATAGATACCGATGGATTAATCCTCTCTCATAAGGCCCTTCTCCCCGCGAAGTGTTGTATACTTAAGAGCAAGGAGATGAAACGATGCAAATTCGTTGTAATCATTGCCATAAGCCTTTCGCCTTACGAAAAGAGGAAGTTTACGCTGCTTTAGATGCACTCCAAGAGCAAAATTTGCACCATTATAACGCCTACTGCCCACATTGTCGGCGGGCAAACCGCATTTCGCGTACAGAATTGCAGCATGCTGCCCCTGATTGGAAACCAACCAAGCAGGAAAACCCATCATCGAAACCAGAATGAGGCGATCGAAAAGAATTCATCTTACTTTACCGCGTAGCGTTGTCATTGTTGCGGTCATCCAAATTGTCCAAGGGGCTGGTTTATTAAGCGCGGGTATTTATCAAGCAATTGCTCACGGTTGGGGATTGCAGCAACATTTAGGGAATTGGAGGTTCATTCCATTACCCCTCTTTGAAAGTCTCTCCTCCGCAATCGTCCTGATCGGCTTAGGCAGCCTGATGATTTTAATGAGCATTGCCTTGTTAAAGTTGGTTCATTGGGCATGGCTTTTTTCCATGTCCTTACAAGGGTTGGGTTTGCTATTTGGCTTAATTAGTTATATGCGGCACCGTCCGAATTACATTGGGATGGCTTTAGGAATTTTGATTGTCTTCTATCTCAATTTAGACGAAGTCCAAAACGCCTTTCATATTCAGGAAAAGGACAATCAGTAATGGATGAATTTGCGCTTGCATTGCTGCGACGGTTTGAGCCAATCTTGAAGTACACGCGCGGTGAAAAATTTTTCCCGATGGATGTCGAGCGTTATATCTCTGAGTGTAGTTTATGGGTCAAAGAACCTGCTAAGCCAGCTCAAGAATTAATTCCTCAAGGTGCATTAACGATTGATGATTTGTGCAAACCTAAACCAGCTCCACCAGGCAGTATCTACTTCCTGAAATTCATTGATCCACTTGATTTAATCGAGCTGGCAAAATATTCGCTCAATAAGGCAATCCAAAAGATTAGCCATAGCAGCCAGTACGATTCTTTTCGGATTGAACGAGCAAGGTTGGCACGGGTCGGGTATGCCTCACGATTAGTGGATGCATTGTTTAGCCTGACCTTGTTCCTGCGCGGAAGAGTGCCTGGGGATACTGCAGCAGCGGCAGCATTAGCTTACCAGCAACTTCAACAAAAAGAAGAACGCTATTGTTATTATGGGAGAATAGTCCGCACACATAATTGGATCATCTTGCAGTATTGGTATTTTTATCCATTCAATAATTGGCGCTCCGGTTTTTTAGGTGTTAATGATCATGAGGGGGATTGGGAGATGGTCTCGGTGTATTGTTCAGAACCGCTTCAGCATGATGAACCCTTGATGGTGAATACGCAAGAATGGGTGGAATCGATCCAACCGGAGTGGATTGCTCTTGCTTCTCATGATTTTTCTGGTGATGATCTCCGCCGCCGCTGGGATGACCCCGAATTAGAAAAAGTCGGCGATCACCCGGTTGTCTATGTGGGTGCGGGAAGCCATGCAAGTTATTTTCAGCCCGGCGAGTATATGGCGGAACTTGAACTGCCTTTTTTGAAACCCTTCGTGCGCGCAGTGGATTTATTACAGGAACTGTGGGTTAATTTTCTCCGCCAAGCAGGATCAAAAGAGAGCAAGAATGAATTCAACGTTTTCCGAATTCCCTTTATTGATTATGCCCGTGGGGATGGGATAACCATCGGCGCTAATCAAGATCTCACATGGCAGACCTGTGTTTTAAATGATAATACACCTTGGGCAACGCAGTATCGCGGTTTATGGGGTTTGTATGCAGAAGATCCTATTGCTGGCGAAAATGCTCCAGCTGGTCCGGTTTATAATCGTGATGGCAGTTATCGGCGCAGTTGGATCGATCCTCTAGGCTGGGCAGGACTAGACAAAGTACCGCCATACTCGATATGGGGTGACCTGATTGACCAACAAGCTGCCCAAATTCAAATTCGGATCGCTGAGCTAGAGGAGGCAATTCAAGCTAAAAGTCGAGAACTACAGCGGATGGGTACACTATCTGTAGCGTTGGTAGATCAATGTTATCTGAATGAAGAATATCAAAAAATCCAACGGGAGATAACCTCTTTGTCGCAAGAGCTCTGGCAATTAAAAAAAGAATTGGCAGAATCCAGGGATATTCGCGCGGCGTTGCTCCAATATGGGGAACAAATTCAACAGGGGTATCGCGAGTCACCCCGCGCCCATATTCGGCGTGAACAAAAGCCATTGCCGCAAACGAATGAATTGAATTTTATTAGCGAGATGATCGCGGCAGTAAGTGTCGGATTGCTTTTGATCGGTTTTGTATTAATCTGGCTGTTTGCCCGGCATTACTTCCTGGTTGGTTTAGTGGCGCTAATCAGTGCGTTGATTTTTATCGAAGCTAGCTTTCGCCGCCAATTACCGCGATTAATCAACAGCTTATCAATTGGTTTAGCAATTGTTTCTTTTTTTATCCTGGTTTTTCAATTTTTCTGGCAAATTGTGATTGGCGGAGTCTTCCTGGCTGGTTTATTTATCTTATGGGATAATATCCGGGAATTAAGGCGGTAACGATGCAGTGTCATAGAAAAATTAAAACGTGGATTATGAATATCATTTTCCTGATATCGTTTTTGTTTTTATTTGCTTGTCAAGGAAAAACTATTCCACAAACCACAACAGTCACCCAAACCACAGCCTCTCCTACTCGTACATTTTCTTTATTGCCATCCCAGACTAATAGATTTACCGAAGAACCACTAATTACCGTGACAGAGACCAGTGAACCTTATCCGATGATCGAAGTTTTACCAGAAGATGAAACCGAAACACCGACTCCCACCCTAGATTCCCAAACATTACAAGAAGCTCAAGTGATCTTGAATCTCAGCCGCACACTTTATAAGGTGGGGGAAATCGTCATTATTAATGTGGTTGTTGCCAATATCCCACAACCAGCCTATGAGATCATTTTACGGGATGAAGGTGTCCAAGAAGATACGCCAGTTGCACAGATCAGTGCAACCAACCATGTTTCCATTTTAGAGAATGATAGCAAAATCATGGAACTTCAATCGGCAAATGCAGGAAACAATCAGCTTACCCTTCAATTTCGAGCGAAAGCGGTTGGAAAAACTACATTAACGGTCAATGCATTCAGTGAAAACAGCCAGACGAGCGGCACACTCCCTGCTTTTCAAATGGGCAGTGCTGAGGTTCTCATCGTCGTCGAAAAATAAATATAATTTTTCCTTTACCCCCGGTTGTATAAATCATTCAAAGATTTAATAGCTGGGATTAAATCATCATAGCTAATGGAGGAATCGAGCCGCCAAGTCCAATTATTTCCAAATTGACCGGGGTAATTCATGCGGGCTTCGTTACCAAGCCGTAAAAAATCTTGCATTGGAGCAATGGCAAAATTTGCTACCGATGACCAGGCGTAACGGATCAATTGCCAGGCTGGGTCAGAATGCACGTTTGGTAGATATTTTTCAATGAAATCTTTCACCGCTTGATTAAGTTGGCTAAACCAACCTAGGGTTGTTTCATTGTCATGTGTTCCAGTGTATACAACATAATTGGGGGTGAAATTGTGAGGTAAGAAAGGATTTTTAGGGTCCTGGTCATCGAATGCAAATTGCAAGACTTTCATCCCTGGAAAGTCATACCGTTTTCTTAGATTCTCCACCTGTTCGGTGATAACACCTAAATCTTCTGCGATAATCGGCAATGGCTGATGATTGGAGAGATGTTTTTTTAGGTTTTGAAACAATTCGAAACCAGGAGATTTTACCCAATGACCTTTTTCTGCTGTGGGTTCAGAGGCGGGAATTTCCCATAAGCCGATAAACCCTCTAAAATGATCTAAACGGATAATATCGAAAAAGGAAAATTGTTGACGAATGCGTGTTATCCACCAATTAAACCCGCTTCTACGATGTTCATGCCATTCATAGAGTGGATTGCCCCAGCGTTGTCCGGTAGGCGAGAAATAATCTGGGGGAACACCGGCAACCAAACGAGGATAGCCATTTGGGTAGAGCTTGAATAATTGAGGGTTAACCCAAACATCGCAACTATCCTGCGCAACCAGAATAGGTAAATCTCCGATAATAGAAATACCCTTTGATTGAGCGTATTGATGCAATGATCTCCACTGACGGAAGAAAAGAAATTGTTGAAATTTAATCGCTTGGATTTCGGATTGATATTGGTTTTTAAAGCTTGCACATTCATTTTGATTCCTTTGGCGGTAAGGTGCTTGCCAATCCATCCAGGCAATCCCCCCATGGGCTTTTTTTAGAGCCATGAAAAGGGCAAAATCATCCAGCCATTCATTTTCCTGGTCGCAAAAAGCAGGGAATTCCGAATGAAAAGGGTGAGAGGCATTTGCATTGAAGCGTTGATAAGCTTTCTCCAATAGGGTTAATTTCCAAGGGATTACACCGCCATAATCTATTCGTTGAGATGGAAATTCGGGAGTGGCTTCGATTTCTTCTTTCGTGAGCAGCGCTTCTTGATAAAGGATCTCAGGGCTGATTAAATAAGGGTTACCGGCAAAGGACGAAAAACATTGATAGGGGGAATCACCGTATCCGGTTGGGTTTAGTGGAAGCACTTGCCAGAGGGTGCAGCCACTTTGCTGGAGGAAATCAATCCAGCGATACGCTTCGCTACCTAAATCACCAATCCCAAATTTCCCCGGTAAGCTGGTGACATGGAGCAGAACGCCGGCACGGCGACTATGCATCAAAAGGTTTGCGTTTGGTTTCAAGGATTTCGCCGCAATGGATGATGGAGGTTGTGAAATCGCTATCGAGGACATCATTGGAAATAATGCCGCCTGCTTCGATGATGGTGTTCGCCGGGATACAGCTGTTTTTTCCGACCATGGCAAATGCTTGTTCTCCACCCGGTTGGATTTTCCCGATCATTACGTTGTTGCTGACATGCACTCGTTTATCGAGGATAGACCGTTCAATATGACTATCATTTTCGATAACCGTGTCGGTTAAGATAATGGATTCAATAATTTGAGCGCCCGGCATCACCCTTACCCCAGGTGAAAGTACACTGCGCTCGATCAATGCTCCTTCTGCGATAATACACCCATCGGAAATCAAGCTATCGCGAATATCAGCGCCGTGGGCAATCCGAGCCGGCGGGCGTTCCTCTGTGCGAGTGTGAATGACCCAAGACCGGTCGTTGAGGTCGATGGATGGTTTCTCTGGTAATAAGTCCATGTGGGCTTGCCAGTAAGTTTTGACTGTTCCGACATCCACCCAATATCCGCTATATGGGAAGCCAAGCACCCGATAATGACCCGTAACCATTTTGGGTATGATATCTTTACCAAAGTCATGCGATGAATTTGGGTCATGATGGTCTTCCCAGAGGACTTGATCGAGTGTGTCCATGCGGAAGACATATACGCCCATGTTAGCAAGGTTCGAACTGGCTTGAGGCGGTTTTTCTACAAAAGAGGTAACGTGGTATTCATTGTCTGTTTCAAGGATGCCAAAGCGATCGGTTTCCTCCCAGGGAACACGGATGGTCGCCATGGTTAAATCGGCATCATAATCATGATGAAACGCGATCATGGCGTCATAATCCATGCGATAGACATGATCTCCTGAGAGGATGAGAATAGTATCCGGATCATTGGTTTTGATAAAGCTGAAATTTTGCTGGACGGCGTCAGCGGTGCCAACGTACCAATCTGCGGCATGGCGCCCTTTGAATGGGGTATAGAGGCGAAGTCCACCGGTAAAATCGCGATCGAGATCCCAAGGACCGCCAGCGCCTAAATGTTCGATCAAGGAATGAGGGCGATATTGAGCGAGGATTACGACATCAAAGATTCCCGAATTAACACAGTTGGACAAGGTGAAATCAATAATCCGATATTTACCTGCAAAAGGGACGGCTGGTTTCGCTCTTTTAGCAGTTAAAACCCCTAAACGAGAACCATCTCCTCCGGCTAAGATCACCGCGCGTGTTTTCATGGTTTGCTCCTTGTACTGTTAGCTTGCGGATGATAACGTTGGTAAATCTCTTTATACAAGTTGAAATATTTTAATGCCGAACGTTTCCAGGAAAAATCTTGTTTCATCGCATTTATTTGCATGGTTTTCCATTCGTCAGGTTGTTGATATGTTTTTATCGCCCGGATGAGTGTTTCGACAAGTTCATCTGGTGCAGGGTTATCAAATAAGAAACCACATGATTGAGATGGATCAAGGGTGTCTATAATGGTGTCTTTGAGACCTCCCGTAGCACGCCCGAGGGGGAGGGTGCCATATTTCATGGCGATCATTTGCGTTAACCCACATGGTTCATAGCGTGAAGGAATTAATAAAAGATCTGCAGCGGCGTAAATTTGGCGGGACAAAGTAGGATCGAAGCGTATCACCGCACGCACTCGCTCTGGTAAATCCCGTTGGAGTTGGAAGGCAGCTTGTTCTAGCACTGGGCTGCCGGTACCCAGGATAAACGCTGCCCAAGGTTGATCTACAATTTTGCGCAGTGCTTGCAGTGCGATATCCACCCCTTTTTGATAATCCATGCGGGTGATCATACCGATAAGGACGGCATCCTCATCTGCTTTCAAGGAAAATTCCTGTAAGATTTTGGTTTTGTTATTGGTTTTTATAGAAAGGTGTTCCATATCATAAGGATATGGAATTGCCGGATCGGTTTTTGGATCCCAAAGATGGTAATCAATCCCGTTTAATATCCCGCAGATATCCGATTTACGGGTTTTGAGATAGCTATCTAAACCAGCTCCATAATCTGGGGTAAGAATTTCTTGTGCATAGGTAGGAGAGACTGCGACGATTTTGTCAGCAGCATATAACCCGACGGGTAGGGGAAGCTGTTGCGCCCAAACCGGCAATAAGGAATCAACCGCTGGAGGTAAGCCAAAAACCCCCAATGCATCCGAAGCCCCATGACCAAGGTAAGGAAGATTATGGATAGTGATGATCTTTCCGGTTTGGGCAAAAAATGGATCTGCAAAGATGTTGATAGCATAAAGAGCTGGTGCAGTATGCCAATCGTTGGCATGCACAATATCTGGTTTCCATTGGATAGATTTGCAAAACTCCAAAGCAGCTAATGAAAAAAACGTGTACTTCACCCCATCGACGCTGGAATCAGATGTGTAAACGGGTGCATCTGGTGATAGTAATGCTCCATTAATGAGGTAAGTTGTCACATCTGCTTGCTCTAGCTGATAGACATCCGCCTCTACTGGTTGGGGATAATGACGAAGTTGTACTTGAGAGACAAAATGCATGGCGAGAGATTGGCGCTGCAAGGCTCCATGAAATGGAATGACAACCCGGATGTCCACTTTTTCTTTTCGAGCTACTTGTTGGATTGCCGGTGGGAGGGAACCAGCCACATCAGCTAGTCCGCCTACTTTGATAAATGGTTCTGCTTCCGCAGCCAAAAAAAGGATATTCATATTGGATAATATTGTAAACGATTTGATTTAATTTTACCCCATTCTCTGGTAAACCCTTTGGATAAACAGGTATAATGGGCAAAATGATTTTAACTATAATAAGGATCAAGGATGACAGCTAAACGTTATCTCTGCGTTCACGCTCACTTTTATCAGCCATCTCGTGAAGATCCGAATAATGGAGATATTCCACTAGAAAAAGGCGCTGCGCCTTATCCTAATTGGAATGAAAAGATTTATGCAGAGTGTTATCGCCCGAATCTCGAGTTAGGTAATTTCGGTAAGATCAGTTTCAATATCGGTCCAACCCTTTGTACCTGGATGGAGAAAGCCCATCCCGATACGTTAAAGAAAATCATCCAATCTGATCGAAATATCGTGGCTTCATTGGGGGTTGGCAATGCCATATCCCAGGCATATCATCATACGATATTGCCCTTAGCTACATATCAAGATAAAGTGACCCAGGTTCGTTGGGGAATTGCTGACTTCGAATACCGTTTTGGGCGGAAACCACAAGGGATGTGGCTGCCGGAGACAGCAGTCGATTTAGAAACCCTCCGTGTTTTGGCTGACCATGATATCCAATTTACGATTCTTTCTCCCGCTCAAGCGATGCAGCAAGATGTCGATGTTACGCAACCTTATCGAGTTCAGCTAGAGGGTGGGCGTTCTATTGTTGTTTTTTTCTATCATGCTGGCTTGAGTGGGGGGATTAGTTTTAATCCTCAGATGACGACAAACGCTGACCAGTTTGTGACGGATTATTTGCTTCCATCATATCCCACAAACAATGAAGACGAAGAGCGAAATGCTTTTATCATGCTCGCTTCTGATGGTGAGTTATATGGTCACCATCAACCCTTACGGGATTATTTTTTACAAAGATTAATGAATGCCAGTTGTGAGCTTAATCAAATCAAGCCAACTTTTCCAGCGTTATGGCTGAAAGAATTTACGGTAGAAGAGGAGATTTTGATCAAAGAAAATACCTCATGGAGTTGTCCACATGGATTGAAACGCTGGTCAACTGGCTGTGAATGTACTCCAGGAGATAGCACTTGGAAAATACATTTACGCGATGCATTGAACGCCATCGCAGAATCGCTAGACCTTATTTTTATTGATTTCACCCAGTCTGATTTTGAAGACCCATGGGAGTTACGCCACGCATATTCCGATGTCTTTTTAGGGAAAATCAGTGGGGAAGCCTATCTCCAGCAAAGGGCAAAGAAACCATTGTCCACTGAACGGCAACAGTCCGTTTTACTTTTATTACGAGCACAGTTTGAACGTCAAAGGATGTTTGCATCGGATGGCTGGTTTTTTGAAGATTTTGATCGTATTGAACCACGTAATGCTGTTGCTTATGCAGCCCATGCTGTGAAAATGACGAAAGAAGCTGTGGGAAAAGATATTTCTAACGATGCTTTAGCGTGGCTCTCCAAGGTTAGAAGTCCGCTAAGTGGTTTGAGCGGTGAGGCAGTGTTTCAGCGGTATTATTAATTACCGGGGTTGTGTCAAAAGTAGAAGCCAATTTATAATCTCCCACGTTGAGTCTTATTTTTGCAATAATTCCAGATGTTCGATTTATAAAGAGGCCACCTAGTTCAAACCTGACAGGTCTCACCAGAGCCAATGCTACTCAGTTCAAACCTGACAGGTCTTACCAGAGCCTATGATTATTGAATCGCACAAATGGACATGAAACTTGGTAGGCAAGACTGTTGCGAAGACCTGTCAGGTTTTAATATTTATTGATTGTCACCAGAGCCTAATCAACCCGACTCGCTTGCAGGGATAGGTAACCAGTTAGGTAAGACTTTTGCGGAGACCTGTCAGGTTTTAATTTTTATGGATTGT
>DAOTVW010000102.1:0-12104 GCA_034436035.1 Anaerolineales bacterium | reverse complement strand
ATCATTGGTTGAACTGTAACACCGAGGAAATGTGGTTTGCCGTTGTTATCTTTCTCGCCAACTTTTTCGAACAATGATTGCCGAATGGAACGAAAAGCTTCTCGAACTTGCTCCTCATCTTCAAGGTTAAGCTTTACCCCTCCGACATCGGTTTTGTGGGTGATGGTTTCTGAATGCAGTTTTAATACTACAGGGTACCCGATTTCATTCGCAAATTTTATCGCTTCTTCCTCGCTCGTGGCGATCTGTGTCTGAACAACTGGAATTTTGTAATAATTCAGGAGTTGTTTCGATTCAAACTCTGAAAGGAGAGTGCGTCCTTCAGAGCGTACTCGCTCGATAATCTGTTCGGCAGCTTGATTATCAATACCAATACTCAAGTCTGCGTTGCTGGTAGAAGGGGTTTCATATAGGCTGGCTAAGTTTTCGGCGAATTGAGCCATATAAGTAAACATGCGCGCTGCAGTATCAGGATAAGGGAAGGTAGGTATTTTAGCTCTTGATAGGATTTTTATTCCTTCTTCTACCTCTGCGCCACCCATCCAACTTGCCAAAATGGGTTTTCCGAGCGTTTGGGAATATGGTACGAGTTGTTCCGCTGTTTTTGTCGGGTCAGTCATAGATTGTGGCGTAAGGATGACTAACATTCCATCACTGTTTGGGTCTTTTGCAGCAATTTCGAGTGCTTTGGCATAGCGTTCTGGGCTGGCATCTCCAATAATATCCACTGGATTATTTTTACTCCAAACTGATGGCAATATTTGATTGAACTCTTCCATGGTTTGGGGTGATATTTCTGTAAGTTGTCCGCCGTTCATCAGCAATGCATCGGTGGCGATTACTCCAGGACCACCTGCGTTAGTTAAGATGGTTAAACGTGGACCTTTGGGACGAGGCTGTTTTGCCAAGACATCTGCCATATAAAACAACTCGGCAATACTATTCACGCGCAAAACACCACTACGGCGGAAGGCAGCTTCCAGGACTTCATCACTGCCTGTTAAAGAGCCTGTATGGGAGGCAGCGGCTTTTGCAGCGCCAGCAGTGCGGCCTGGTTTGATGACAATAATTGGTTTCAATAAAGCCACTTCACGTGCGGCGGAGAGAAACGCTCGTGCGTCACCAATTGTCTCCATATAAATTACAATACTTTCCGTATTTGGATCATCGCCAAGATAATATATTAAATCGCCCCAGCCTACATCCAACATGGATCCGATTGACACGAATGCACTGAATCCCACATTTGCCTTAAGGCTCCAATCCAGAACTGCGGTACACAGCGCACCACTCTGACTGATGAATCCGACAGAGCCTTTTTGGGCGATTGTGGTGGCGAAGGTGGCATTGAAGCCAGATATTGGATTCATTAATCCCAGGCAGTTTGGCCCAATGATTCGCATATTTCCTTTACGGGCGTATTCCAAAATCTGTCTTTCTAGTTCTGCACCTTCTTTGCCAATCTCTTTGAAACCCGCTGAAATGATAATTGCACCTTTCACACCTACTTCTACAGATTGACGGATGATATCGGGGATCGTGGGTGCTGGTGTAGTGACAACGACAACATCCACTGGTTCAGGAACATCGGCGATGGTGGGATATGCTTTAATACCGAGAACACTCGAGCGCTTTGGGTTAACTGGAAATACAGCACCTCCAAAGGGACTGCTGATCAGATTCCACAATAATGTCCGACCGACTGTATTTGGATTTTCCGTAGCTCCGATGACGGCGACATTTTTGGGTGAGAAGAGGATATCTAACGGTTTTTTTTCATAATGTAAAACATCGTGAACTGGATCAAAATTTGGTAAGGTTGTTCGGTCCATTTTTATTTATTTTCCCTTCAAAAAGTTGAGACTATTTGAAACCTTTCAGGTTTTAATTTTTAAAATTCTTTCACAAAAAGTATATAACAAGTTATAATTTTCACGAAGGGTAGAACATGCTATTTTAGCTATTACAAATGTCTTAATCAGATAATTCATATTCGCAAATGGGTGATTTCAAATTCCTCGCGGAAAGGCTCCCATATCGATAGAATCGGTATTTATATTCTGTTATAATGGGTTTAGGAAAGACAAAAACTATCATTGATCATAATTTGATTATGAACCCCACACAAACGACCAAATCTTCAATTGATATTGGGAAAAAGTTAAAGGAATTACGCGCCGAACGACGATTTTCCTTGCGTTCATTAGCGCGGCGTAGTGGTTTATCCACAAATGCATTGAGTATGATTGAACGAAATATTACTTCACCATCAGTAAGTTCTCTCAATAAAATCGCCGATGCACTAGGCGTTCCAATGGCTACATTTTTCCAGGATAATACTCCGCTCCAGAAAATCATTTATGAAACAAGCGGAGAACATTCTCATATTCCGTTTTTAAGGGGAGACTGGGAAAGCCTCGGTGGAGATAGATTTATTGGTGAGGTAGAACCTTTCCTGTTGACTTTAGAAATCGGCGGTGGAAGTGGCGTTCATTATATGACTCATTCCGGTCATGAATTTGTGTATTGTTTAGATGGGCAAATAGAGTATGATATAGAAGGAGAAAGGATAACCCTTAATCCAAAGGACAGCTTGTTGTTCGCAGCCGAACTAAAACATCGCTGGCGTAATCCGGGGCGGATTACATGTCAGGCGATGATTGTCTTATGTGGCTTTCAACATGGCGAAAAACCGTCCAGTTTACATGTAATTGCAAATCGAGAAGAGCTCGATTGAAACATTTCATTATTGGAGAATTCAATGTATAAGACACATACCTGTGGAGAATTACGAATTAAGGATGTAGGCAAATCTGTAAAATTAGCCGGTTGGGTGCATCGCCGCCGCGATCATGGAGGAGTAACATTTATCGATTTACGCGATCGGTTTGGTCTTACGCAAATTGTTTTAAATCCAGAAATCTCACCAGAGGCGCATCAATTAGCAGAAGCTATTCGGATGGAATGGGTTATCCAGGTTGAAGGAAATGTCAGGAGAAGACCGGAAGGGGCAGAAAATCCTAATCTGCCTACTGGTGAGATCGAAATAGAAGTACATAAATTGAATATATTAAATCCAGCAAAAACTCCACCATTCTTGATCAATAAAGATGAAGAAGCAGACGAGAATACCCGCTTGAAGTATCGTTATCTCGATCTGCGCCGGGAAAAAATGCGTAAGAATATTGAGTTGCGCCATCGAGTTGTAAAATTTATTCGTGATTATCTTGATCAACGCGGATTTTTAGAAATAGAGACACCGATTTTATTCAAAACAACGCCAGAAGGGGCACGAGATTATTTAGTGCCATCGCGGGTACATCCGGGTGAATTTTACGCGTTGCCTCAATCTCCCCAACAACTTAAACAATTGTTGATGGTTGCTGGTATTGAACGCTATTTCCAAATTGCACGGTGCTTTCGCGATGAAGACCAGCGCGGAGATCGTCAGCCAGAATTTACCCAGCTCGATGTAGAGATGTCTTTTGTCGAACGAGAAGACGTAATGAATTTAATAGAAGATTTATTTACTAAAATGGTTGCAGAAGTTGTCCCAGATAAGCGCATATTATTTACTCCATTTCCACGATTGAAGTATCAAGAGGCGATGGATCGCTTTGGGAAAGATAACCCAGATATTCGTTTTGGGATGGAATTGGTCAACATTAGTGATTTAGCTAATAAAAGTGGGTTTTCGGTTTTTGATCAAGTAATCCAAAATGGGGGAAGTGTGCGAGGTATTAATGCGAAGGGTTTAGGCGATTACACTCGCAAACAGATAGACGAACTAACAGAATTTGTAAAGCAATTTGGCGCAAAAGGTTTGGCGTATATTGCTTACACTTCAGAAGGCGAGATCCGATCTACCTTTGCGAAATTCCTTTCACCGCAATTACAAGAAGCCATTTTTGAACGAATGAATGCTGAAAAGGGAGATTTGTTGTTATTTGTCGCGGATAAATTAGAAATTGTCTATGAAGCTTTAGGCCGATTAAGAGTATATTTAGCGGAGAAACTCAATCTGCTCGATCCAAATGTGCTGGCTTTTTGTTGGGTTATTGATTTTCCTTATGTTGTTTGGAATGACGAAGAAAAAAGATGGGATCCAAGTCATCATCTCTTTACATCCCCGATGCCGGAAGATATCCCGTTATTAGATATCGATCCTGCAAAAGCACGTGGTCAACAGTATGATCTGGTGTTGAATAATTATGAAATCGGAGGGGGCTCAATTAGAATCCACGACCGTGGACTTCAAGAGAAAGTATTTAAATTAATTGGGCTTGATCCGGATGTAGCACGAGAGAGATTTGGACACATGTTGGAAGCCTTCGAATATGGCACTCCACCACACGGTGGAATCGCACCAGGAATCGACCGAATTTGTATGATCTTAGCCGGAGAGCCTAACATCAGAGAAGTTATTGCCTTTCCAAAAAATCAAGCCGCTCGCGATGTGATGGCGGATGCACCATCACCAGTAGAAGAAAAACAATTGGAGGAACTGCATATTCGCGTGGTTTATCCAACCACCTTGCAAAAATCTTAATCTAACGCATCTACCCATAAAGAAATTTTTATGGTATAAGAATAATACCCTGCTGTGTTCGTGATGCTGCGCTCGGGTTTTGGGCCAACACCCATCAAAAGGGTTCCAATCTTACAAATGTGACGTGATAGGCTTCGGCCAAGACTGATCATTTGGGGAGGAACCCAACCTGCGAAGGCAGGTTCAAAACTTCGCTGCACACGGCACGGTGGGGTGTCGTTTTTAATAATATCAAAAACCAATCAGAAAATCATTGCCAAAAACTCAATTGCGGACTTTCATACTTAATTGGATCAATATTCAACCACTTATCAAAATGATTGATTTCTAAATCGGGTTGTTCAATCAACCAGCGGATTTGTCTAAAGCGCACAATTTTCCACTGCTTTAAATAAGAATTAGACAATATTGGATTGTGATGAATTTTGTATAAAATCAAGTTCACACGGCTGCCGGGAACAAGCAGATATAAATTAGGGGTAGTATTCTCTTTTAAGTAAATATCGCTGACCATTCCACTTGTGCGCACTATCCATTTTGCCAATTCTTCACCATTTAGGGAATTCCAAAGAATTATCGGAGAATCCAATGGTTTTATATTCAATTTATCTGCTAAACGATGAAGTAAGGAGCGCATTTCTTGCATATCGTTATCCCGGTTTGCAGGCTGATCCTCTTCGCGAAGTTGCCATATATTCGAATCCATAACGTTGTTCGCATAAGAGGATAAACAAATATCTATAAATTCTTTATCTGGTGTAAAAAATCCATTGAATTTTTGAAAAACATGATCCAGGATTTCTTGATAAGAGACTCGCTCTTTATGCTGTAATATATTATATATATTCTCCTCAACTTGATCAGAGAGGGAGAATTGAATAAGTTGCTCCGGTTTCTTTAACCAGATGTATTTATATTCCAGGGATTTATTTTCTTCAGGAATAGCCTTCACAATTGGGCTGTCATAAATGACTTGTTGTAAAATATCTATAAATGTATTAGGAAAATCGTTAATTTGATCGATTGGATATAAATCATTGAGCGTAATTGGATTAGAAATTGTTTCCTTCATTTGTTTTGAATGATGCACTACATTAGTCAAAGCTATTGCATGTGCTCTATTAAAATGCAAAGGTTCGTTTCCCCGTCGAATCACATTAATCAAAGCTTGCTCCATCTGTTGTCTCAACAACAATTCTTTATCAATGTGCAATGGTAGTGGATTTGTTGAAACATCTTGGTCTAGAGAAAAACTCCACCCGATCTGAGCACGGTGTGTATCGGTTTGTTGCGTAAAATCGGATAACTCGAAACCCGCACGATCACCAGCGATTAAACTCGCTGCTAGAAAATTTGGTTCATTCTCTTCGATCAATGCGATTATCCGCATGGGATGTTGTTTATTTTCCACCAATTCTGAAAATGCGGAAAACAAAGCCTGACAATGCCAACCCCAGTCATAACGCTTGCGCTGTAAAACGCTTTTTAAAGGTGTCACTTCAGTTTTGCCCATTAACCAGCCAGTCCAGATGGCGGATAAAGTCCAATAAGCCTGGTTTGGGCGTGGTAATACAGTCACAATAAATGGGAATTCAAGATTAGGATTAATTTTAACTAACTCTTTTAACCGGCCTTCGAAAATGGAAATTTCACCCTCTTTCGGCATTTTTGGCCAATACACAACTGGAGTAACAGCTTTGGAGGATTTCATCTCACTCCAATGATCGATGGCTTTTTCCAAATAAAGCCATAAATTATGTTCGATAAATTGGGAGGCAAGCACAAGTTGTTTAGGACGATAGCGGCGCGATGGATATGGCCAAAGTCCATTTGCGTAATCGATGATACCAAGCATGAGCGCAAGAAGCAGTTTTTGTTTTCTTTCGTTCGAGGTTAGATTTTCGATTTTATTCAATATTGTGAACAGAACATAAAGAGAACGCGATGGATGGAGACGGACTGCGTCAATTACTGTTTGCCATTGCGGATCATTCCGCGAAACAACCTTATTGGCTGCTTCTAACTCAAATATCTCGAGAGCTGGAATTTTTTCAAAGAGTTCTAAGTCCTCTGAAGTAATGGGGTACTCCCCCAATTGACCACAATTTTGGCAGTGATATTTTTTCTGTGATAAATGATGCACAATTTCATTTGTACCTTTTTCCCAAATATACGATTCGATTTCCACATTGGAACCACAGTTATTACAAACGGATTGATATAAGGAGCGAATAAATGTTTCCAGGCGCATGTTGCCTTTTTTTAAGCTGGCTATCTCAGCGAGAATCGGCAACAGTTCTTCTTTTGAAGGTGGATCGGCAAAGAGTTCAACCAATACTCGATTGATTGGATTATTGCAGCAAACGACAACCGGAAAACCTCTTTTGGCTATCTCAACATCAACCAGTGGGGAAGTTCCGAAAGGGTCTAAAATGACTGAGGCTTGTGACGGGAAACCTTTATTGGATAAAAGAAATTCAATTAATTTCGTGACGCTATTCGAATAGTATGGCGGTAAATAACGCGCACATGGATAATTTTCAAAAGATGATTCACCGGTGGAAAATATGCTTGAAGGTGAAAAAATGGGGATTGTCATCTATTGTCGAGATCAAACACTTTTATCCCAATGTGTATAGGAGTGCCAAATTTGGTGGTTTAAATCCGCCAATCGGAAAACCGCAAACGACAACGACTTGATCGCCTTGTTTTAATAATCCAGTTTGGAGAATTTGTTTTTCGATAATCGCCAGCATTGCTTCGAGTGTGGAGACTTCCTTGGTTAAAAACGGCTCCACTCCCCAAAAGATATTTAATCGAGTAAACACTTCTTCATTTGGTGTAAATGCAAAAATTGGTACAGGAGGTCTGGTTTTTGAAACAATTGCTGCTGTGCGACCGCTTTTTGTAAAAACACAAATGGCAGCTACGTTGCGGTCGTAAGCTAAATCTTTGGCAGCCTGTGCAACAAAATAAGCATCCTCATCGCTTCCTTCAAGAATGGAACTCCCGGACCAGCGTGACCATGAAGATAGATGGGCTTCTGCTTCTCGGATAATTGTATCCATGACTTTCGTTGCTTCGAGGGGATAATTCCCAACAGCCGTTTCTCCAGATAGCATCACCGCATCGCTGCCGTCAAAAATCGCATTGGCAATATCCGTTGCCTCAGCTCGTGTGGGTGTGGGATTATTGATCATACTCTCCAGCATTTGTGTCGCTGTGATGACATATTTGCCAGCTCGATTTGCCGCTTCGATAATTTGCTTTTGGGCAATAGGAACTTTTGCTGCGGAGATTTCCACAGCTAGATCGCCCCGTGCCACCATTACCCCATCAGCCACTGTAAGAATTTGCTGGATATTTTTTAAACCGCTTGCGAGTTCAATTTTAGCAATGATGGGAATTGGATTGTCGGGATGATATTTTGAATGGATATAATTGCGTATATCACTGATATCTTGTGCAGATCTTACAAATGAAACAGCGAGGAGATCAATTCCATTTTTCATTCCCAGCTCTAAATTATGACGATCCTGTTCGGTAAAGCTGGGTAAAAACTGCTCTAAATCTGGAAAATTTACTCCCTTATGAGGATAAAGGTCTCCTCCACATATCACCTTTGTTAAAATACGACCTGGTTCCACTTTGAGAATGGACAGGGTAATTTTTCCATCATCAATTAAAACTTGCATGCCTGGTTGGGCATAATCGGAAAGTTGAGGGAAATTGATGGATAAAGTGTGACTGTTCCCTTTTACTGACTCAGTTGTTATGTTTATTTCATCGCCATTACGCAATTGAATCGGCGACTTTTCCAATTCGCCTAATCGGATTTTCGGACCTTGTAAATCCAGCATAATGGGAATTGGGATTTCACAATCGATGGAAGCCCTCCGAACAAGATCGATGTAATGAAGGTGTTCTTCATCATCTCCATGGGAAGCGTTGAGGCGGATAACATTAACACCCGCCTCAATAACTTGCGACAAGAGAGGTAATTGCGCAATTGCCGGTCCGATTGTGGCGATGATTTTTGTTTTTCGATTCATGTTTTAGATGTAATTTAGTTCTTTTGCTTGGCGAGTCAGCTCTTCGCGAAATTGAGGGTGAGCAATGTTGATGAGTGCTTGCGCTCTCTGACGAATTGTTTTACCATAGAGATCCGCGATGCCGTATTCGGTCACAACATAATGCACATGGTTGCGTGTAGTTACAACTCCTGCACCAGGTTTGAGTGTTGCGACAATGCGGCTGATATCCTTCGCGGTACTTGGAAGCGCGATGATCGGAACGCCGCCTTTTGAACGTGAAGCGCCATAAATAAAATCTAGTTGACCTCCTACGCCGCTGAAAAGACGATGCCCAATACTATCCGCACAAACTTGTCCAGTTAGATCTACTTCGATAGCAGAATTAATCGCCACCATTCTATCGTTTTGGGCAATAATGAATGGATCATTAACATATTCGGTGGGATGTAGCTCGATTAACGGATTATCATCAACCCATTTATATAACTTTTTTGTTCCAAGTATAAAACCGGCGATAATTTTACCGGGGTGAAGGGTTTTTCGGCTATTGGTTAAAACTCCCGCATTTACTAAATCAATCACTCCATCCGAAAACATTTCCGTATGAATGCCTAAGTCCTTCTTTTCAAATAAATGTTTAAGCACAGCATCAGGGATAGCGCCAATCCCCATTTGCATCGTTGCCCCATCGGGGATTAATTCAGAGACATAAGAGGCAATCTTTTGATAAATTTCCGATTCGCCTTCTTCACCCATTGGCATTTCCGGAAGATCATAATCAGTCGGTACCATATAGGTCAAACGACTGACATGAATGAAAGAATCTCCCAATGTGCGTGGCATTTGTTGATTTACCTCAGCAATAATGGTTGTTGCTGATTCAGCAACACTTTTGGTTAAACCAACCTCAATCCCATAACTGCAAAAACCATGCTCATCAGGAGGGGAAACATGGATTAGCGCCACATCCACCGGCAAAATTTTTCTTTTAAATAATAAAGGAAATTCTGATAATAAGACCGGCGTATAATCAGCTCGTCCTTCATGAACTGCTTTGCGCACATTGGCACTAATGAACATCGTATTTACTCGTAAATGACCTTGAAGTTCGGGTTTGACATAATCGGCAGTACCAACGGTTAACGCTTGACATATTTCCACGTTTTGTAGATTAGGCGCATAGTCCACCAGTGCAGCCAATACTTTTTGAGGAACAGAACAGTTGCCGGTTAAAAATAATCTTTGATTTGATTGAATATGACGAACTGCCTCTTCGGCCTTGACGACGCGATTTTCATATTGATTAATCCAAGTCATGTACTACTCCGTGACTAGTTTGGTTGCAATGCGGGATAAATGGACTAAATGACCATTATGAGTATTGATAGCTATTTCCAAAGAAGGGTTATCTTGAATGGTTCGATCAATACCTTTGTTGGCTAATTCTAAGATATATGGAAAAGCTGCATTCACATAAGCATACGTTGCCGTTCTTGCACAAACACTTGGTACGTTTGGTACACAATAGTGGATGACCCCTTCCTCGATAAAAGTAGGCTGATCATGGGTTGTTGGACGAGAGGTTTCTACACAGCCACCTTCATCGATGCTCATATCGATAATAATGGAGCGAGGTTTCATCATTTTTACTTGTTCACGGGTAACAACGATAGGTGCTCTTTGATGCGGTACCAAAATTGCGCCGACCAACACATCTGCGTAGGATAACGCGCGGTTGATATTGATCGGATTGCTCACTAAAGTCAATATACTGGGATAACGGTCATAGAGGTGTTGAAGCGCGTTCATATTGATATCTAAAACGGTAACATGCGCTCCCATCCCGACAAAACCCTTTGTGGCATTTGTGCCAGTCACCCCCGCGCCAATGATAACGACTTCAGCAGGTGGAACTCCGACAATTCCACCCAACAATATACCTTTACCGCCCGCATCCGTTTGTAACAAGCGAGCAGCTATTTGGGGGATCATCACACCCCCTATTTGTGCTAATGGTCGGCGAACAGGCATACAACCATTTGGCAAAGAAATTTGTTCCATGGCTATGGCGGTTATTTGGTTTTTTAGAAGGGCATCAATCTTTTCTTGGCGCGCTGAGGTGAGATGTAACAACCCTGCAACCGCGCTACCCGGCCTCAACCAGTTAATTTCATCCAAAGTTGGACGGGCAACCTTGAGTAATAAATCTGCCCGTCCAAAGACTTCATGGGGGTTATAAACAATGCGAGCGCCTGCATTTTCGTACTCTTGGTCGCTAAAGCCGGCAAAAATACCTGCTTCATGCTCGACATAACAAACATGCTTATTATCCACCAGCATTTGAACTCCTGCAGGTGTCATACCCACTCGGAATTCAAAAGGACGTCTTTCTTTTGGAATGCCAATATTCATAATTTACTCTTTCTTTACGCTAATAATTTAAATAAGATGGCTTTTTGTGCGTGAAGGCGGTTATGTGCTTGTGGAAAAAGGGCAGAATGGGATCCGTCGGCTACTTCATCAGTGATTTCTTGCCCACGATGTGCAGGGAGGCAGTGCATGACAATGACATCTTTATCCGCTTCTGCGACTAATTGTGCATTCACTTGATAGGGTGGGAATACTTTCAATCGTTGTTCCATTTCTTCTTCCTGCCCCATACTAGTCCAGGTGTCCGTGTAGATAACCTTGGCGTGTTTTACTGCCTGGTGAGGGTCGCGGAGAAAAGTCAATTGGCTGCCACTTTCTTGGGCGAATTGTTTTGCTAATGTGACAGCATTTTCAGGTAAGTCATAACCTTCTGGATTAGCGATCGTAAAATTAGCTCCTAATTTGGCACAAATATGCATTAAGGAAACAGCGACATTGTTACCATCGCCGACAAAAGTTACGTTTAGTCCTTTTAATTGACCAAATTTTTCATAAATCGTCAATGCATCTCCCATGGCTTGACAAGGATGGTTGTAATTGCTTAACCCATTGATAACCGGCACGCTAGACCATTTTGCAAGCTCTACAACGTGTTCATGCTCAAACACACGCGCCATTATTCCTTCAACATACCCGGATAAAACCCGTGCAATATCGGATATGGCTTCACGTTTGCCTAAACCAATTTCGGCAGGGGAGAGATAAAGCGCATCACCACCAAGGTGACGCATTGCCATATCAAACGAGACGCGTGTGCGAAGACTAGGTTTTTGAAATACCATAGCTAATACTTTGCCTTTAAGCACTGGCCGATTTCCGCCTGCTTTATGTTCCTTTTTCAAGTAAACAGCCAGGTCTAATATTTCCTGTAATTCTTGGGGAGAATAGTCTGATATTGCAATAAAGTGTTTCATCTTTAAGCTCCAGAAAGGGGGTTGATAATATTAATTTGAGTATAACATAAGGGAGAGCGAATGGTACATCGGTTTTGAAAAAATTATGGAAAACCCCCATAAAAAGCGGGTGATGGGATTCGAACCCACGAATAATAGCTTGGGAAGCTATCGCCTTACCACTTGGCGACACCCGCA
>DAOTVW010000101.1:0-5697 GCA_034436035.1 Anaerolineales bacterium | reverse complement strand
CCAGAAGATATTATTAACTGGCCTGGCAATCATCTCGATCCAACTACCATTGGAGACTATGCTCATCCCAATATCGAAGCCGGTACCTGGTTGGTGATCCCTGGTGGAAAACGGGCATTTGTCACCTGGTCAGCTCCAGAAATACCGCGCGATAACCCACAAGTCGCGGCGGTCTTTGGGACTGGAGCCTGTAAAGAAGTTGCCAACGGCGCTATCGGGGTCGGTTTATTTATCTGGCCCACTACCCACCATTTCCTTTCAGGTTTTGACTATACTCCCTCTATAAACCACTTTGGCATTGATATCGATGGTGACATGGGCAATGCCGTTTACGCCGTGGATAATGGTGTGATCGTCTATGCGGGTTGGAATAATTGGGGGTATGGGAATATGATCGTGATCAATCATGGCAATGGCTGGCAAACCCTATATGCCCACTTAAGCGCAATAAATGTCACTTGCGGGCAAAGCGTGTACCAAGGGAATGTAATTGGCGCCATCGGCAGCACTGGAAACTCTACTGGTCCCCATTTACATTTTGAGATGATGTACAATGGCACCAAGGTCAATCCTTGGGATTATCTCCCCCCGCCATAATCACAGGTTTAGACGTACTTTTCTCTCATCCACGAGCTAAAATAATCCATTGCCGCCACCACAATCGCAATGGCTAACATCTGCGTACTGGCAGCCCGATAGTTAAGTAAATTGATATTTTGGATTAACAAGAATCCGATTCCACCTCCACCGGCGAACCCAATAATCGTGGACATGCGCACATTGATATCCCAGCGGTACATCGTGAAAGAAATATAGGGCGGAATGATTTGGGGAATAACCGCATAAATGATCGTCTGAAGGCGGGTAGCACCTGTTGCGGTTACTGCTTCTAAGGGTCCTGGAAGGATAGATTCAACTTGTTCTGAGTAGAGTTTAGCCAGCGAGGCAATCGTGTGTAATCCCAGGGCTAATACACCAGCAAAAGGTCCAATCCCTACCCAAATGACCGCTACAATCGCCATAATGAGTGCTTCAATTGAACGAACCACATTCAACACAGTTCGGGTGATTGTGTATAGGAGTAATCCGATGGGCAATGGCTGACGCGGTTTTGTAATCGCCACTATAATTGCTCCAAAAGCCGCGCCAAACACACTAAAAATCAGGTAAAACCGCTCCAGGTTTTGGATCTCATATAGCCAAGCAATGGCGGCAGCGATGATCATGAATAAAATTGCACCTGCGATCAAAGAAAACAGGATGTTTACAACAACTAATGACCGGTAAGGCAACTTTTCATTTAATTTCCTCCCTAAGTTTCCTAACAAACCACCTAAAATTGCTCCACCGCAGATTGCTAAAACTGCTGGCAAGGTGGTTAAAGTGACATCAGAAAGCTGTTTGATAAAGTTCCCTAAAAAAGCTGCCTTTCCTAGATAAGGCACAATCACTCCCCCAACCGTTATACCTAACTGACTGAGCAAAAAGAAACATTGCACCGTTAGCAAAAGTGCCACAATTTGAGCCAGTTGCGGGAGGATGAGCCTCATCACCGGTGATACTTTCCGTGTTTGATGGAAAAAAGCAAAGCGGAAGAGAAAATAAGCAACAAAGGCACAGCCTACGATCAAACCCGTTGTTGCAAGTACATTAAGGCGAATCAGACTGTTTAGTTCCCGCATCCAGCGCGCTAACAATAATCCACCCCACACCCCCAGGGGCCATCCTAGAATAGACAAGGCAATTTGAGTTAAGGAGCTCTTCACATCTTTCATCAAATTACGCGCCGCAAAAAAGCTAATTGGGATGGAAAATATTGTCCCTATCGTGGTAGCTAAGAGCGCTAAAAATATGGTTTCAACGATTTTATTCCCTGTTTCAACTGCCGTGGCGCTAAAATGAGGTAGCCCAATATTACGACGGATGATTACCCGAATATATTGCACCTGGTCGCTGGTGCGATCGGGTAATTTCAGGGGAAAGATAAAATGTCCATTGTTATCGGCCTGGATATTTCCCTTTTGCAAAGCCAGCTTATCTGCCGGGTCAGCAGAAGGGATAAAATAAAGCGGCGCTTTTACATTTGGCGGGAAGTTGAACCCTTCGACCTTGATCTCCTCGCCGGGTTTGCCGCATCCTGGCGTTAATTTCAAATAAGGCTGGGTGTTTTCGGTTGGAGGGTTTGGACTGATGTTATTCGGACATGGGATATAAATCGGGGCAACGACCCTTGTTTCTTCTTGCTGATACTCAAAGATATCCGGTCGAGCCAATGCACGCATCACTCGAATACGACTCTCCTGGCGGCTTTCCTTGCGGAACTCGTCCAAATTAACTTTGGTAACTTGAAAACCATAAGCATAGACAATCAGGGCGGCTAACACCAGAATCCCTAAACGCAATGATTTCCAAGGTGATGCAGGCTGTCTATTCATCATCCAACTCGTTCTGCGTCTTTTCCATAGATTTCTTTGAACTTTTGGTCATCAATTTCTTTGGGTAAACCCTCGAAGACTAATCGTCCTTCTTTCAGGGCAATGACGTAGTCTGCATAGCGATGCACCAAATCGAGGAAATGCAAAGAACAAATCACGGTCACCCGGTCTTGCTTGTTAATCTCTTCGAGGATTTTCATTATACTATGCGCAAGCACAGGATCTAAACTGGCGACCGGCTCATCCGCTAAAATCAATTGCGGATCCTGCATTAAAGCACGCGCAATGCCCACCCGCTGCTGTTGACCACCGCTGAGTTCATCCGCCCTTTGGTACGCTTTATCGGCGATACCTACCCGCTCCAATTGCCGGAATGCTTTCTCGATGTCTTCTTTGGGAAAATGATTTATGAGGCTCCAGGCCGGGTTTATATAACCAAGCCGCCCAGCCAAGACATTGGTGAGAACTTTTGAACGATGGACAAGATTGAAATTTTGAAAAACCATCCCGATCTTGCGGCGAATAATCCGTAACTCCTCTTCCGAAGCGGATGTAACATCGATGCCATTCCAGATAATCTTTCCCGCCGTGGGTTCAATGAGACGGTTGATACAGCGTAATAGGGTTGATTTACCTGAACCACTCAGTCCAATTACGGCTAGAAATTGGCCATCGGGAACTTCAAAACTAACCCGATCGAGCGCGAGAACGTCTCCAGGATATATTTTCGTCAGGTTTTTTACCGATAACATAGAATGTGTTATGGAAATATCAAGCAGGGCGTTTGCCCTGCTTGATCTGCTATCAATGAGTAGACTTATTTCGCTAAATCTTCCAGCTTAAATCCTGACGCTTCAATTGCCAAACGGATCGGATCATATTCTGCATCGGTAGCTGGATTGATCCCGGTCCAACTGTAGGCTTCAAAAGCGGCTTTAAAGCCATCTGGGTCGTCTTTGGCAAATGCGAACAAAGCATCCATAATCTTGGTCATCACGTCTTCCGGAAAATCGGGTCCAAAAGAAACGGTATCATTCGGGATTTTCGGGGTAGTGGCTAAAATGCGTACCTTCTGGGCGACATCTGGTAACTCTTTGCGCAGGTTGCGGCGGGCATCCCGAATTTCAAAGTTTCCGCACATCAGTGACTTCTCATCAGCAGAGGGTGCACAAGAAGCCAGTAGATCAGCAGGAACATCTGGATCCATACCCGGTTCCCATGCCATGGGTTTTCCATCTACCATGGGCGGGCTAAAGAAAGCCGTGCCAAAATCTGCTTCGCCATTATAGACGGCTTTTATGGCAGCATCATGGCTGCCCGCAGCCACAGTTTCTCCAGGCGTTACACCGGCCTGTTTGAACATATATAAGGGATAGAGGTAACCAGAAGTAGACGCTGCATCAGGATATGCCCATTTCTTCCCGTTTAAATCTTCGACCTTTTTATATTCGCTGTCACGGGCAACAACAATCATAGCCGCATACCAGTCGAATCCAAAGCGCACCGCTTTCCCAGCGACTTTAACACCACATAGCTGATTAGCCAACACATAACCTAAGCCAGGGATAAACCCCATGGTGTCGTTCGGTGAGGCGCACATCTCTTCAATTGTTGCAGCATATGAGGTTGGAACGGATACTTCAAAGGTTAATCCTGTGGCTTTGTTGAGAGCCTCTGCTAATTTTTGACCCCCAGCCACAATCTTCTCTGCGTCAACCGAAGGCACAAACAATACTTTTATTGGATGTTCGGCAGAACCAATTTGCGGTTCGGGTGTTGCAGTTGGCTCAGGCGGTGTAGTAGCCGTTGGTTCCGCAGTGGGTGGTAATGGTGCTTCCGTTGTAGGAGCAGGGGTAGCTGCAGGCGCGCAGGCAGCTAAGAGTAAAGAGGTCACAAGGAATAAACCTAATAGGCGACTTACCAAAAGATGTTTTTGCATTTTCTCCTCCAGAGATGATTCAGTTAAATTTTTTTTCTTTTTTGGCTAGGATACAAGAGATTCTATCTAGCCTTTCCAAACAAAACAGGAATTCATCGGAAACGTTCTCGAAGGCATAAATAATGAGATTGTTTCGATTTAACCTCCTTCCGAATAATATTTTTGGTGAATAATCATTATTATACATCGTACACTTATGATAGGCAAACAAATCTTTGAGAATAGTGAAAAATAAGGTTTAAATTGACCATATTTTCAGACTTTAATTTGATGCTTATAGTGGAGGATAATGGTAACAAGCAAGTCAATTACATGCGAGCTATTCGGTCAACCCACATGAAACCTGACAGGTCATCGGAAAAGTCTTAAGGTTCGAGTTCTATATATGTTCAAACGATTCAACCAGCATAGGCGCGTATAAAACCTGACAGGTCTTCGGAATAGTGTTGCGTCCCGAGTTCTATATGTATTCAAACAATTCAATCAGCATAGGCATAGATAAGACCTGTCAGGTTTGAACTCGGTGGCGTACCGCGTATAAAACCTGACAGGTCTTCGAAAAAGTCTTAAGGTTTGAGTTCTATATACATTCAAACGCTTCAATCAGCATAGGCATAGATAAGACCTGTCAGGTTTGAACTCGGTGGCGTATCGCTTATACAACCTGACAGGTCTTCGGAATAGTCTAACAGACCGAGTTTAATATCCACGTGAGCGATTCGATCAACGTGTATAAAACCTGACAGGTCTTCGGAAAAGTCTTAAGGTCTGAGTTCTATATGTATTCAAACGATTCAACCAGCATAGGCGCGTATAAAACCTGACAGGTCTTCGGAATTGTCTTGCGTTCCGAGTTCTATATGTATTCAAACGATTCAATCAGCATAGGCATAGATAAGACCTGTCAGGTTTGGATAGGTGGCGTATCGCATATGAAACCTGACAGGTCTTCGGAAAAGTCTTAGGGTTCGAGTTCTATATACATTCAAACGCTTCAATCAGCATAGGCATTGATAAGACCTGTCAGGTTTGGATGAGGTGGCGTATCGCGTATACAACCTGACAGGTCTTCGGAATAGTCTAACAGGCCGAGTTTCATATCCACGTGAACGATTCGGTGAGCGCGTAAGAAACCTGACAGGTCTTCGGAAAAGTCTTGCGTTCCGATTTCTATATATATTCAAATGCTTCAATCAGCACAGGCATAGATGAGACCTGTCAGGTTTGGATGGGTGGCGTATCGCGTATGAAACCTTACAGGTCTTCGGAAAAGTCTTGCGTTCCGAGTTCTATATATATTCAAATGCTTCAATCAGCATAGGC
>DAOTVW010000100.1:0-11383 GCA_034436035.1 Anaerolineales bacterium | reverse complement strand
CCAACGCCATTACCTACGGATACACCCACCGCGATGCCGACCAATACTCCGTTTCCGACATTACCACCGTTACCAACCCAGCCACCTGCTTCTCCTACACCCAGCGGTGGTAAACCAATCTACATTTATTTTATTCAGAAGAAGAGCGGTGGGAATGTAGCCTGTGGAGATAGCCTGGTATATTACTTGACTGGGAAAAACCGCACCAGCGATGTAGAAGCCGATATCAAAACCGCTTTACAATCCTTGTTCGCCTATAAGACTGCTGAGTTTGGCAGTTCGTATAACCCGCTTTACCAATCCAAATTGCAGGTGGTCAGCGTCGAGATGATGGACGGTACGGTCAATATTGAATTGAGCGGTGTAATCAAATTATCGGATGATAAATGCGATAGCAGTCGCATTTACGCAATGTTGCAAGCGACAGTGCGGCAATTCCCTGGTGTTGGCACACCCAAATTCACGCTCAATGGAGATGGGATAAAGAACTATCTTAAATAAATATTGAAACTACCAGATTCTATTGCATAAGCATTTTGTGAAACAACACTCATGGCATGCTTCGAAATGATTTCCTGAATGGTGCCTGTCGTGGCGAGTGAAGCGAAGCCATCTCCCGGCCGGGTTGGGGATTGCTTCGGTCGCAAAGAACGCTCACTCGCAATGACCGCTGGGGTGAATAATAATTAATATCAATAAAAAAACCCCCGAAAGATTTCTTTCGGGGGCTTTTTTATTTAATCATGCTTATTTATCTTCTGCAACCTGAACGCCGCTATATTTCAAGGCTGCATGGGCGGCCGCTAATCGAGCTACTGGCACGCGGAAGGGTGAACAAGAGACATAGTTATTGCCTACCAGGTGACAGAATTCAATCGAAGCAGGATCGCCACCGTGTTCGCCGCAGATGCCTACTTCGAGGCTTGGGCGAGTGGCACGCCCTTCGTTGACGGCGATTTTCATCAAACGGCCAACGCCTTCTCGATCCAAAGTTTGGAAGGGATTCTTGGGGAGAATTCCTTCTGCAACATAGAGGACCAGGAAGTTCCTTTCAGCGTCATCACGGCTGTAGCCAAAGGTCATTTGGGTGAGGTCGTTGGTGCCAAAGGAGAAGAATTCAGCCAGTTTGGCAATTTCACCAGCAGTGATAGCTGCGCGCGGGATTTCGATCATGGTGCCAAATTTATATTCAAACTTGACTTGCTTCTCTTCCATTACGGTCTTGGCAATTCGTTCCAGGCGGGGTTGGATCCATTCCAGCTCTTTCACGGTGCCGGTGAGTGGGATCATCACTTCGGGTTTAACCACTACGCCTTTCTTGGTCATGTTTGCCGCGGCTTCAAAAATAGCGCGCACCTGCATTTCCACAATCTCGGGCATATAAATGCTCAGGCGGACGCCCCGCAGACCCATCATTGGATTGCTTTCGTGCATGGCTTTCACGCTGGCAAGTAATTTCTCCTTTTCTGCCAACCCTTTGGTTTCGCCTTTGACACGCATGGTGATCACTTCTTCGAGCAGGCTTTCTTCGGAGGGCAGGAATTCGTGCAGCGGTGGGTCAATCAGGCGGATGATCACGGGGTAACCGTCCATTGCCTCAAACAAGCCTTCGAAATCGGAACGCTGGGAGGGTAATAACTCGTTCAACGCAGCAGTCCGTTCTGCAGAAGTTTCTGCCAGGATCATGCGCTGTACGATGGGCAGTCTTTCTGGCTCAAAGAACATGTGCTCTGTGCGGCACAATCCGATTCCGACCGCGCCGTAGGAGCGAGCTCGGCGGGCATCTTTGGGGTAATCGGCGTTCGCCCAAACCTGCAATCCTCTGGTGGGCCACCCTTCAGGTGCTTTTCGAATGCCGGGGGTGGCGCAAATTTCATCTGCCCACTTGAGCAAGGTGAGCAGGTCGGTTTGTTCTTCCAAGCTTGGGGCGCTGGTGGGGATTTGTCCCAGGTATACTTCCCCAGTTGTACCATCGACGGAGATCCATTCTCCTTCGTTCACGCGTTGCCCATTGGCTTCCATATAACGCTTTTCTAAGTTGATGCGGATGGAGGAGGCTCCAACCACACAAGGTACACCAAATTGACGGGCGACAACAGCAGCGTGAGATGTCGCGCCGCCTTCGCTGGTTAAGATACCTTTCGCAGCCAGCATACCATGGACATCATCGGGTTTGGTGAATGGACGCACCATGATGACATCTTGTCCTTCTTCCTTGGCTTTCTTTTCGGCGGTATCGGCATCGAAGTACACCCGTCCAACCGCTGCGCCAGGAGAGGCGTTGACACCTTTCGCATATAACCGATTTTCTTTCTTAGCTGCTTCTTTCGCTTTGGGATCGAATTGCGGATGGAGCAATGTGTCTACGTTTTCGGGGGTAACGCGTAAAACTGCTTCTTCTTTGGTGATTAAGCCCTCATTTACCATATCCACGGCGATCTTGACTGCCGCTTTGGCGGTGCGTTTCCCGTTGCGAGTCTGCAGCATCCAAAGTTTTCCGTTTTCAATGGTAAACTCGACATCCTGCATTTCTTTGTAATGGCGTTCCAGTTTGTCGGTGATGTCCAAAAATTGCTTGTAAACATCGGGCATTTCTACCGCTAATTTATCGATCTTTTCTGTGTTGCGAATACCGGCAACCACATCCTCGCCCTGGGCATTGAGCAGGTAATCGCCATACATCTTTTTCTCACCGGTAGCAGGGTCGCGGGTGAAGGCAACCCCAGTACCAGAAGTCCAGCCCATATTACCGAAGACCATGGTAACGATGTTAACCGCGGTGCCCAGGTCGTGCGGTATTCCGGCTGCATTGCGATAATCCACGGCGCGTTTACCGTTCCAGGATTTGAACACCGCTTCGGTAGCCATTTTGAGTTGTTCATAAGGGTCTTGAGGGAAATCAAAACCTTTGTGTTCCCGGACAATTTTCTTGAATTGTTCGGTGATGGCTTTCCAATCCTCCGCTTTCAGGTCGGTATCCAACTTATAACCTTTCTGGCGTTTATATTCTTCCAGTGCATCTTCGAAGGCTTCATCGGGGATACCCAAAACGACGGAACCAAAGCCCTGAATCAAACGGCGGTAAGCATCGTAGACAAAGCGCTCATCACCAGTTAGTTTTACCAATCCTTGCGCAGTTGCATCGTTCAAGCCAATGTTCAGGACGGTATCCATCATGCCTGGCATGGAGAACTTTGCACCTGAGCGGCAGGAAACAAACAGTGGCTTTTCGGGATCGCCGAATTTCTTGCCGGTTTGCTCTTCGACCTTGTGCAGTGCGGCTATTTCCTGATCCCACATTCCTTCTGGGAACTTCCCGCCGGCTTCGTAATAAGCGTTGCAGGCTTCGGTGGTGACGGTAAATCCGGGCGGAACCGGGACGCCGGCGCGAGTCATATCTGCCAGGCCGGAACCTTTCCCGCCTAGCAATGCACGCACTTTATCCCAATCCCCGCCGCATAGTTTTTGAACCTCGTCTACCTCATTGAAAAGATAAACCCATTTCTTTGTTGTCATGATTAACCTCCGGGGAATAATATTTATTTTAATAATAGCAAACTAAATGACAAGTTTACCATATTTCATCCATTTATGCGCTCGAATTGTGCATTAATGTACAATAAATTGGCGGGATTGTATTATGGAGGAATGATTAATATTCGTTCGACTCTGGTCTCATTTAAACAACTCATACCGCAGAATGGATTTGCAATTCTTTATTCTCTTTATATGGATTAAAAAAACCCTCGCAAGGATTTCTTTATTCCGTTGAGGCCTCGCGAGGGTTTTATTTGGCTGGCGACAATCGCTTGAAGCGGTTATGCACCTGCTGTTATGGTTAAGCGGGCTAATTACGGCTTGACCAGTCACGGCGGTCTTTGACGATCAGGGTGGCGCAAGGGCAATAATGGAGTAGTTTGCGTGGCAGGCTGCCCAATTCCCAACTCTTCCCTTTTGTGAAACCGCGTGCGCCGAGGACAGCTAAGTCCAGGTGTTCCTCTTCCATGTAACGGCTGATTTGATCGCACGGGTCGCCTCTCAACAGTGCGGATTTGGTGTTGATTTCATGTCCTTGCAGGATGAGCAAGGCTTTGTTAAGGATCTCTTCGCCACTGCGTGCTTTTGCTGTAATCGTTGCTCCAGCTTCGGCAGCCTGACTCTGCCAGGATTGCGTGACCAACGTGTCATAATCAACGGGGGCTTCTACATGGACGGCATGGACTTCCACATCGTCTGGCAAGGGGAGTTCAGCGAGATACTGGGTGGCGTATTCGGCTTGGGAGGAGCCATCTGTGAAGAGGCCGATGCGCTTAAGGCCGCGGAAGGGTTGGCGCATGATCAAAACCGGTTGACGGATTTCCTCGACCACTTTTTCAACCACACCGCCAAGTGGTACTCCAAAAATGTGTCGTAACCCGTTGGCGCCGAGCACCACTAGGCTTGGCTGCATTTGTTTGGCGTGTTCGAGGATTTTTTCAGCTGGGTCGCCGCCTTCGATGCGGGTGGTGATGGGAATGCCTTTCTTCTGGAAGACCGAGCTGGTTTGCTCTAGGCAAGCCTGGCGGACTGCGTAGCTATCCCCTTCACGGGGCGTGAGCACCGAGATTGCCGTCACGGAGCAATTGCTGAGTGGCAGGGTAGTGAGCAGTTCGATGGCTGCAAGGATATCGGGTGAGCCATCATCAGCAATTAAAATATTGAGAAACTTGTGATGCGGTTTAGTGGTGACGCGTTTTATGGGTTGGGGTTGATATGCCTGTGCGTTCATGGGGGACCTCCTTTCGAACAACTTTCCTGTGGACATATTCCTACCTCCTGTTAAACAAAACGTGCCTGCTTATTCTTTGACCATCTCGCCTTGCGGCTTTCAAGATGGTTTATAAGCCAGGCACACACAAGCTTGTTCTGTTTTGACACGGCACGGACCTTGTGAGGCCCGGCGTTTTTCTATCTATACTATAGCAAAATATTAACAAAAAATCAAGTAGTTTAATGGATATTAATATAACGTTAATGAAATATTTCACAAAACCGTCAAAGTGGATCGCAGGGGTACAAACTGTACTGCGAAATTCATTTCGCAAAGTTCTAAAATTCCGTAAACGGATGGGGGGGGGTCGGCAGCGCTCAACCGATAAACCCGAAATAAATTTCGGGAAACAAACTGTACTGCGAAATTCATTTCGCAAAGTTCCAAAATTCATAAATGGACGGAGGGTTTCGATGGGGCTCAACCAACAAGCCCGAAATAAATTTCGGGATACAAGCAGTATTGCGAAATTCATTTCGCAAAGTTCCAAAATTCATAAATGGACGGAGGGTTTCTACAGCACTCAACCAACAAGCCCGAAATAAATTTCGGGTTACAAGCAGTATTGCAGAATTCAATTTGCAAAGTTCCAAAAATTCATAAATGGCTGGAGGGTTTCGGCAGGGCTTAACCAACAAGCCCGAAATAAATTTCGGGATACAAG
Source organism: Anaerolineales bacterium (assembly GCA_034436035.1). GTDB lineage: Bacteria > Chloroflexota > Anaerolineae > Anaerolineales > UBA4823 > UBA4823. Next base: position 5,909 of record DAOTVW010000100.1, on the reverse strand, counting down.
CAGTATTGCAAAATTCAATTTGCAAAGTTCCAAAAATTCATAAATGGCTGGAGGGTTTCTACGGCGCTCAACCAACAAGCCCGAAATAAATTTCGGGTTACAAGTAGTACTGCGAAATTCATTACGCAAAGTTCTAAAATGCATAAATGGACGGAGGGTTAGGATGGGGCTTAACCAACGAGGTTGAGCTGGTCGAGTAGCTGCGAGCGTCCGTTGTGAGCGCCGTATCGAGGCCAGTTCTTTATGATTACGATAATGCTCAACCCGTCGGGCTTAGGTGGTTTTTGGTTTCCAGTTCGACTAACCGTTGTTGGATTAATTCGTGCGCCGATTCGGCATCTTTCATTGCCCCTTCAACGATTTCTTGTAACGCACGTTCGTAATGGGCACGCGCTTTTTCATACTGAGCGGTTTTGTAGTATATCTCCGCCAATCCCAAGTGTACTTGCAACGCCTGGCGCGGGACGTGTTCCACTAATGGCAATAATGCTAAGGCGTGTTCGTAATGTTTGCGTGCTTGATCGATCATGGATAATGCATTGGCTTTTTGGGCAGCTAAAATGAGATAATAGAGGGCTTTTTCGGTTTGATTGCTCCATGAAAAATGGCGGGCGAGGATTTCGGTTACCTCGTAAATGTGATCCTGATAGAGGCTTTCGATTGCCCAGCCGACCAATGCATGATAACGGCTGCGTTCTTTTTTCAGCATGGTGTTGTAGATTGCTTCAGAGAGGATCATGTGGCGGAAAGCATACTCGCCGCGCGGATCATTGGGGGTGTGGACGATGAAATTACGTTCAATGAGCGTTTTCAGGGCGTTATCAATCAAAAGCGGTTCAGGGATTGGGATTACATACTCCAAAATTGGCCGTGAAAAATAATGTCCAATGACGGATGCAATTTGGAGAACCTTACGAGCGAAAGCATCTAACTGGTCAAAACGGGCCTGGACTAATCCTTGTAACGTGATGGGAACCCCCAAAGATTCTTCATCCAAAGTATCTTTTACGCGTAACCCGTTTTCGTCAAGTTCCAAACTACCAGTGTCCAATAACATGCGCAGGATTTCTTCTAGGTACAATGGTATTCCACCGCTCCGATCGAGAATTTGCTGGACGAGGTTTTGTGGCAATCGTTCTGATGGGATGAGGTGGCTGAGCAGTTGACGCGTTTCCTCCATATTGAGGCTCTGTAAATGGATTTCGGTGAACAAACTGCTCGGTTGAGCCTTGATCCAATCGAGGAAGGCACTGAAATGGGAACTGATGTCCTTCCGCGTGGTCGCGACAATCAACAATGGAAAGGGCGGCGGTGCGGTGAGAATGGATTGCAGGATATCCACCGACGCTTCGTCTGCCCATTGAATATCCTCGATCAACCATACCTGTGCCGTCTTTTGCTGCGGATTTAACAGGAGTGTGCGGATCACCTCGTGGACTTTCAAGCGGAACTGGTCTGCTTGCATGGTTTGGGCTAATAACAAAATAGATGGATCGGAATTGGGAAGGGCAAAAAGATATTCGAGATAAGGCAAAACCGCTTGAGGATTCTCGATCGGGATGGATTGGAGAGCAGATTTCAATAAGCTGAGCGGATCAGGGTGATCGACATCGAAGCGTAATCCCAGGCGAGAGCGAAGTAAATCGGTGAAAATCCAGTAAGGTACCGAACGGCGATAGGTTAAACTCTGGGCGGTTAGATAAGGAACCTTTTGTTGGTCCAGTTGTTGTTGAAATTCGCGCAATAGACGTGTTTTGCCAACCCCTGCTTCCCCGCTGATCAAAATAAGCTGGCTATCCGCAGGTTTTGCTAATTGATTTAAAGCCTGCTGTAATTGATTTAATTGTGCCTCCCGCCCGATCATTGGCGATTTCAATGTATTGATTGTTCGGAATGCACCGCTAAGCTGTTTTATTCCTAACAAGCGATACCCATTGATGGGCTGTTCGAACCCCTTCAAGTGGAGCGCCTTTAATTCCTCGTACTCGAATAATGCAGAGGTTTGGGTCGCCACTTGTTCGCTGACAAAAATGGTGCCGGGCTGGGCGATCTCTTCCATGCGGTAGGCAAGGTTGACGGTTTCGCCGATGGCGGTGTAATCCACGACGATATTCGAACCGATTTCACCAACAATGACCGGACCGGCATGAATGCCAATGCGCAGGTCAAGCTCTACACCCAGATTTTGCCTAGTTTGGATGCGCCAGGTCTGGAAATTGGATTGCATTGCCAGAGCGGCGCGCACGGCACGTTCGGCGTTATTTTCATAACTGATGGGTGCACCGAACAAAGCCATGACCCCGTCGCCGGTGATCTTATCAATCACGCCTTCATATTTGTATATTTCACGGCTCAGCAGGTCGGTATATTGCTGTACCAGTTCATATAAGATTTCGCTATCCAATTGGCGGGCAGCGTTCGTATACCCTACCAGGTCAGCGAACAAGATGGTGATATTGCGCAATTGACTGCTTTGTTGCGGCTCTGGATAAATGAGCGGATCTTTCAGGCGCGCCCCACAGTACCCGCAATAACGCATTCCGGGTGTGATCTCCGATTGACAGTAACGGCAACGTAAACTCATCAACTAAATCATACCAAAAAAACCGATTTTGGACTTGACACTTTTGTAGGGAATTCGGTATAATCTCTTTCTGCCCCAGCAGGGTTGCTGGGGTAAAATTACGTATCCCCAACTTCCCCATTACCAGGCGTACTTCATCGAAGCGATGAAGGCAGCGCGTGGTGGACGGAGAAGTGAAGATTGGAGAGAGAAATGAAATATGCAATTATTGAAGATGGCGGCAAGCAGTTCAAAGCCGTCGAAGGTGGCACGATAGACGTTGACCACTTTCCTGCAGAAGTAGGCGAACAACTCGATTTGGAACGGGTACTGCTGCTGGCAGATGAAAGCCAGGTAGAAGTTGGGATGCCGTTTGTGCAGGGCGCAAAAGTCCTCGCAACGGTTAAGGCACAGGTTAAGGGTCCTAAAGTGGTGGTGTTCAAATATAAACCGAAAAAACGCTATCGCGTGAAAACCGGGCACCGTCAACGTTACACTCGTTTACAAATCGACTCGATCGTGAAGGAATAGGAAGGGTAGTATGGCACACAAAAAAGGTGGCGGCTCGAGCCGCAATGGACGTGATAGTCAATCCCAGCGCCTGGGCGTAAAGGTGTATAGTGGCGAGTTTGTCCTCTCGGGCAATATCCTGGTGCGCCAACGCGGCACCCATATCAAACCAGGCAAGAATGTTGGGCTGGGCAAAGATGATACCCTTTTTGCGACTGCGGACGGGATCGTTGTTTATGAGACCATCCGTGATAACCGCAAAAGAGTCAGTGTTATCCCTCAGGAAACGGTTTCCTGATGGATGGTTTAGTTGGTAGAAGGAATAAATAGAAATGAAAGCAAATATTCATCCCACTTATTACCCGGATGCACAGGTGATTTGCGCTTGTGGCAACACCTGGACAACCGGTTCAACCAAAAAGGTTATTCATACCGATTTGTGCTCAAAGTGCCATCCGTTTTTCACGGGTGAGCAGCGCATTGTTGATACAGAAGGACAGGTAGACCGCTTCTACCGTAAGTTGGAAGTGCGCAAACAATTCCAGGCGGAGAAGGAAGCGCGCGAAGCTGCCCGCGTTTCTCCCTTACGTCCCATCAGTGAACTCGATTTGGGCAACCGCGCTACCGAAGCATTAGCCAAAGCCGGCATCACCAACGTTGGACAGGCATTGGAACGCTTGGCGCAGGGTGAGGCAGCGCTCCTGGCAATTGAAGGCTTCGGGCGTAAATCGCTGGCGGATTTAAAGAAACGCTTACGCGCATTTGGGTATCAGCTCCCCGAAGCAGCGGACGAGATAGTGGTGTAAGAAAGAGAAGCGACAGTCACCCCTAAGGTGGCTGTCGGTTTTTTTTAATGTAAATTAGGAAGAAAGTACTATTGACAAGCGTATAAAAATTTGCTATTGTATACTCACGAAAGCTTCGAAAAGGTAAACCCGTCGTAAGGCGGGGGCGCAAAGCTAAGGGGTCTTCTCACGGGGGAGATAGCCCGGCTACCGAAAAGCCTTCCAATGAAAGGGTGTGGTTCGCGGATGGCTTTTTTTATTGGTGATATAGGGTAACCAGGGATGATTGTTTACTATCTCGATAATTTAACGGACACTCATAAATAAATACGCGCGTTGACCGTGAACGGGTTGTTTTATCGCCCGTTTTTTACAATCCAGTGCAGGGATGCAAGATGAAAATGAGGCAGGGAAGTTGCGGATGAATCCTTGCTTTAGAAGAGTTGAAAAGAATTTATTTAACCCTCATGCTAATTATAGAAGAACTGCGGCATGAATGACTTAACAAATTTGCAAGGTAGATGATGAGGAGGTTCGCTTGAAGGATTTTCAACACAGAAAGATTCATTGGATGGTTTTCATTTTAATAAGCCTTGTTTTTCCAACTTTAATTGTCTTGGCGCAATCACAACCGATATTGAAAATAGACCCGCCTCAATTGGGATTGAAACCGGGTGATCAAGCAAAATTTTCGCTCCAAATCGAAGGCGTACAAGATTTTTATGGGTTGGAGGTACATATTCAATACAATCCAGATATTATCGAGATAATCGATGCTGATACTGCAAAGGAGGGAGTGCAATGTAAAAGTGGTGCCATTTTTGATCAAGGTTTTATTGCGCAAAATCAAATCGCAAATGGGAGGATAGATTTTGCCGCCACATTATTGAATCCTGCCCCGCCATTCAGCGGGAATGGGGAAATTTTCGAATGTCAGGTGCGCGGCAAAAACATGGGGCAAACCGCCATCGAAATCAGTCAAGCTATCTTCGCTAATCGGAATGGGGAAAAAATTGACAACACGAATCAATCTGCACAAGTTGTTGTTTCTGAGAGCGGAAAAGTAGCGGCGCCAACCGCGAAAACAATGGAAAATCCGCAACAATCCCCCCAAAACCCAATAGAAGGGAGGCTCAAGGGTCAAGAAAATTGGTTGATTTATATCGCTGCGGGAGCGGGTGTGATCCTGTTCCTGATCGCATTGGTCATGGCGGTGCGAACCACCCGTCATAAAACTTAGGTTTGCTTTAAATGAGATTTTAGAAAGGGGTTTCTGACATGAAAAAGAAAACAATTTCCATATTCATCAGCGTGCTCGTGCTGATGAGCCTGCTGATCAGCGCGCTGCCAGCCCAGGCAGCGGGGAACACCTGGATTGTCAATGGGGCAATAGCAAATAATGCTAAATGTAATCCTACTGATCGAATCTGCAAAACCATTCAGTCTGCCATAAATGCAGCAAGCGGTGGAGATACAATTTTGATCCGAGCTGGCACCTATGTCGAAAATATTGTGGTCAATAAAAGCTTGACTCTTATTGGTCCCGGCAGTGATAGGGTAATAATTTACCCCGCCATATCAGGACTTACCTGCCCTCCTGACAGCGGTTCTATTTGTGATGAGGGTAGTAATATTATTTTAGTTCAAGCAAATAATGTAACCATATCCGGATTAACCTTAGATGGGGATAATCCTAATTTAACCAGTGGAGTTGTGAGAGGAGGAGCAGATCTCGATGCACGCAATGGGATAATTACCGATCATACAGATAAAAAGAAGTTTAATGGATTAAAGGTTTACAATGTATTTGTAAAAAATATATATTTACGTGGCATCTATGCATCTTCGGGTGGTACCTTTGATATTCAACATAATTATGTCAAAAATGTGCGTGGAGAAGACGCCTCTATCGCGATAATGAATTTTGAGGGCTCCGGCATATTTGCTTACAATACCGTTGAAGATGCAAATGATGGTATTGTCTCTAACTGGTCACAAGGAATACAATTTCTAAAGAATATCGTAATAAATTCATCCTCCGGCATCCATAC
>DAOTVW010000099.1:0-2125 GCA_034436035.1 Anaerolineales bacterium | reverse complement strand
TTGCCACTTGAAGTCGCTAAAGTAGTCGTTCCTGTAGTTTGTAATTGACCTGAAATTGTAACCAAGGTTCCATTATCAGTAACAATTGAATTTCCCAAACTTGTTGAACCCGTCCATTTAGCAAGATAATTTTGAGTTCCAGAACCCGAAACTCCTCCTGCTCCTGATACTGTAGTCCAACTCAAATTCCCACTTCCATCTGTTGTTAAAACCTGTCCCGAAGAACCTGCAGAAGCAGGCCAAGTATAAGCCACTCCATTAAAGACAGTTTGTCCAGTAACTCTCAAACTACCTGAAACATCTAATTTATAAGCAGGATACGTCGTCCCAATGCCGACGTTGCCAGAAGAAATTGTGTTAGTAGTGGTACTTAAATTTGTTCCAAAAATTAAACCTCCAATGTTCAAAAAGTTTGAAGTATCGTTTGATGGCGTCCAGGCCTTGTAACCAATCAAAATATTATAAGAACCCATGCTTGGAGAATAGGTTGAATCAAAACCTGATTGATAACCCATAATGATATTTCCTATTCCACTACTTATTTGATATCCAGAATAAGCACCGACGAAAACATTTTGGCTCCCGGTGTAATTGGTCGCTGAACCATAACCAGAATAAGCTCCAACAAAAACGTTATATCTATCAGCTGAATTATCTATAAAATAACCTGCTTGATAACCCAAGGCTGCTCCATAACGCATTCCTTTGGCATAATATCCAACTGCGGCACCATAGTTGTAACCTTGAGCATTATATCCTACTGCTACACCAAAATAATTACCAGAAGCATAATATCCTACTGCCACGCCGGTGTTAGAGCCTTGAGCATAATACCCTAATGCTGTGCCAGAAAGAGAACCTTGGGCATTATACCCTAATGCTACGCCAGAACTGAAACCTTGGGCATTATACCCAAGTGCTGTACCAAATGAATAACCTTTAGCCCCACTCCCTAACGCCACATTGCCATCGATCCCCCATATTCCTGTTCCAACATCTCCTGAAACCCAGTTTGTTCCATCGAAAATATATTCTCTGATTGATTGAGCATAGATGAAATCTAAAGTACTTTGCCCTTGGTTGATTTGAAGATAATAACTGGAATCATAAGCACCGTTGTTTCTAATAATAAACTTGTCTCCAGTATGAGCACTAGTAGTAGCCAAACTAATAATCCTGTTTGCTCCATTCGGATTTAGATACTGATACATCTTATCAGTACCCGGAGTTAAGGTTTTATCAGCATATAAGGTCTCAACATTTATTCCAGCACTTATTGAAGTTTGAGCCCTAATATTTCCTGCAACATCAAGTTTATACTCAGGTCCCGTCGTCCCGATGCCGACGTTGCCACCGGTATTGAAATAACTATTATCCCCACTATCTCCCCCAATGAAAACATTGGTTGTTATAGAAGGATAACTACCAAGATTAACTGTCATCGGACCAAGCCCTAAGTCACTATTTATATTTAATTTCGCACTATTTCCTTGAGTTTGTAAAAACATTGTTGGATGTGTTGTTCCTCCTGTTCCCGTATTAGTATGGATCCACGCAGGACCATATCCATTTCCATCATCTGTATAATGAAGGTATGTCTCAAATGGATATACGCCGCTTTTAATAATTCCTCCATAACCACTCAAACCAGTTCCTCCAATCCAAATATTGCCTGCAACACTAAGTTTTTGGGAAGGTGCCGTCGTCCCGATACCGACGTTGCCAGTTCCTTCCAAAGTCATCACATGTTTTGTTCCGATTGTATCAGCAGTATCTACTCCGTAATTCCAAAGATAGAAGTCAATATCATTACCTGTAGCAGCGGCAGAATTATGACGAGTCTTAATCGCATGAGTATATAGAGAGCCACCAGCATAAGATAATAATATTTGGTTAGCAGTAAATCCATTTAAGACGTTACCAGCTCTAAGCCTCAATGCGTTAGAACTATCGGCTACATCCAATTTGACTGTTGGTCCCGTCGTCCCGATGCCGACGTTGCCACTTGAAGTCGCTAAAGTAGTCGTTCCTGTAGTTTGTAATTGACCTGAAATTGTAACCAAGGTTCCATTATCAGTAACAATTGAATTTCCCAAACTTGTTGAACCCGTCCATTTAGCAAGAT
>DAOTVW010000098.1:0-3794 GCA_034436035.1 Anaerolineales bacterium | reverse complement strand
AGCGCTTCGTCGCTACCCAACCGCTTGAAATCCAAACCTGGTGGGAAAATTTCCAAGCCTGGTGGGAAAATTCCCTCCCCGAAGGATTGAATGGGGTACGTTTAGCCGAGACCATCCTAACCAGCGGGCTGGCTGGATCAAGGCTGGTTGCCAAATATGACCTCCTGGTCATCCATCCCAGCGGTGATGTCACAATTTATGATTGGAAGACCGTTGCCCATCCAATCAAAGCAGAATACCTGACCAAGCATGTCCAATCACGGGTGTATCCTTTTGTCCTCATGCAAGCATACGCGACCGTGTTGCAAGGGAGAAAAATAACCCCCGAAAACATCACTATGGTGTATTGGTTCACTGCCGACCCAGACCATCCGCAACGACTACCCTATCACACCCGTCAATACCAAGCCGATGAAGATTACCTTACCCATTTGATAAAGGAAATTTTGGGCAATGAGAAAGCGGATTTCACCCTGACGTCAAACGAAAAATATTGTACCCATTGTGTTTATCGCACCTATTGTGATCGAAGAGTATCCGATGAAGGGGAAGAAACCGTCATTTCGGATAGCGACAACCCGCCGTTGCTTTTTCCAGAAGATTGGGAACAAGTGAGCGAAATCGCTTATTAGGTAAGTGGAATAAATTCTCAATGGCAAAATGGCTCCCTCCTCCTTCCTTGATCATTCCTCCTGAACTAAAAGGAATCCCAACCCATCCTTTTGTGTTGCAAGCGCTGGTTCAACGCGGCATCATCACCGCTCAACGCGCACAAGCGTATCTTGATCCCGCCTATTATCCCGCTACCGCTCCGACTGAATTAGCTGGTATGGAACAAGCAGTGGAACGCATCGAGGATGCCATACAAAAAGGCGAAACGATTGGGGTATGGGGTGATTTCGATGTGGACGGACAGACTTCTACCACGGTTCTGGTAGAAGGATTGCAATTACTTGGCGCAAAAGTGCTCTATCACATCCCCGTCCGCGAGACCGAATCCCATGGCGTTAACATACCCGAATTGGAAAAATTGGTCCAGCGCGGGGCACAATTGATCATCACCTGCGATACCGGGATCAGCGCACATGCTGCAGCAGATTGGGCGCGGGAACATCAGGTGGATTTCCTGGTGACCGATCATCATGACCCTCCATCCGAGTTACCGCCAGCAACCGTGCTGATAAATCCAAAATTCCTACCGAATGGCCATCCCCTTTCCACCTTGCCCGGTGTGGGAGTGGCATACAAACTCGTCGAAGCCCTTTATCAACGAGCTGGATTAACCGATCAATTATCCGCACTGCATGACCTGGTCGCATTGGGCATTATTGCTGACATCGCTGAATTATCCGGTGATGCACGGTTTCTCGCCCAGCGCGGCATCGAGATGCTGCGCCGAACTGAACGTTTGGGTTTACAGACATTGCTCCACAACGCCGAAATCAACCCCCACATGTTGACCGAAGAACATATTTCTTTTGGTATTGCCCCGCGCCTCAATGCAGTTGGACGGTTGGGTGACGCCAACCCCATGGTCGAGTTTCTCACCACCCAAGATGAAGAACGCACCCGCGAACTTGCCTTCCAAATCGAAGGCTATAACGAACAGCGTAAGCGCCTAACCGAAGACATTTTCCAAGGCGCACTCTTTCAATTGAAAAATAATCGCAGCTTACTGGATGACGCGGCGCTTGTTTTGTACCATCCGAATTGGCACCCTGGGGTGCTCGGGATCGTTGCCAGCCGATTGGTGGAGCGCTTTGGAAAACCGACCATATTGCTGAGCGGTACGAAAGAACAAGGTGCGCGTGGCTCTGCGCGTTCCATAGAGGGTATCCACATCACCCGCGCCATTGCCGCACAGGCAGAGATGTTAACCAGCTTTGGGGGACATCCCATGGCAGCCGGCTTAGCCATTGCCCCAGCCCCAGACCTCGAAGAGAGAATCGCCCGTTTTCGAAAAGCGCTCAGCTACACAATCCAGAGCCAGGATAATGCACTGCCTTTGGAAACCACTTACCAGATTAGCGCTTATTTACCATTAGGCCAGGTAGATTGGGAGCTTGCTATCGCTTTGGAAAGTCTGGCTCCCTTTGGCAACGGCAACCCCTCTCCTATATTTGCCGCCCAAAACTTACGTTTGCTCCAGGCCGCGCCGGTTGGCAGCTTAGGCGAACACCTCATCATGACTGTCGAAGATGAACACGGTCAATCTTTCCGCCTTATCTGGTGGCAGGGTGCGGGTTGGGAACTTCCGCAGGGAGTATTCGATCTGGCATACCGTGCCCGCGCTTCCAGCTATAATGGCAACGCAAACATTCAACTGGAATGGGTCGACTATCACCAGCAGCCTGAGTCAACCTTACCACTCACCCAAAGAAAGACATTGCGCATGGTGGATTACCGTGCCAGCGCTGATCCCCAAAGCAAGCTGGAGGAAATCCGCAACTCAGAAAGAGACCTCTTGATTTGGGCAGAGGCAAACGACCATCAGACCGTCCATGGCCACGACCGCAATGAGCTCAAACCAGCCGAAGCTCTTGCCATCTGGAGCATTCCGCCTGGAGTGCATGAATTAGCAGCAGCCATCGAATTGGTCTCACCGCGCACGCTGTACCTGTTTGCCAATGACCCCCAAACCGATGATGCGCAACGTTTTATCCAGCGCCTGCAAGGTTTAGTCAAACATGTGATTCAGAATAGGGGAGGGCAAACCGAATGGGGCTGGTTGACCGCAGCCACTGCCCAGAGGTGCATTTGCGTCAAATTGGGTTTGGAATGGCTAGCTGCCAATGGCTGGATTAGCTACCATGAACAGGATGAACAAAACCTAGTCATTGTCAAAGGCAATGGGGTGAAACAAACCCAAAGCGATACGATCTATCAGCAGCTTTGCCGTCAATTATCCGAAAGCGCTGCCTATCGCACCTTTTATCGGGAAAGCGCCTTGGAAGCGCTGAGAGCACAGATGGAAGGGGGTGAGATGAGATGAGTGCAACCCAATCGAGTATCACCACCCAAGGGATTGCTGCCATACGTTCCAGCAAACCAGGCAAACCTCCAGAACAGCGGATTTGTTACGATTCCCTTGTGCGAAGACCTGTCAGTCCTTTCTGACATTCCCGGCTAAAACCTTTATTTACTATGGATAGAAGCGGACACCCGGCATCATTGGCTATCTTATCGCCAGAACACGCTTCATTGATGATGACCTTACAGATTGTATAAAAGATGGGACAGAAAAATATGATATGCCTGGCGAGGGCAAATACCCTCGCCATGCAATGTTACTAGATATTCGATTGGGATGGTTCGGCATGAACTGCAGTTTTTTCAAACACTCTACCCGGCCGCCAGGGTGTGCCTAACAGCGGCAATAACCAGCGATCCAGACCAATCCAGCCGGCATTCTTCCAAGCCAAAATCAAGAGGATGGACAGGGTGAACAATACCGGGTTTACGCTTGCCGAGCCAGCCATCATGAAGTTCCAATTCATGAAGCCACCGACGAACGCAGCAATCCCAACAAAAGCGCCCAATATCATCGCTATACCTACAAGCAGCTCACCCGCTACAACAAGTTTGGAAAACCAAACGTAATGACCCCCATTCAACAAGAATTCGATGAATGAGCGGTACCAACCGAACGCAATCGGCGGGCGAGCTGGCGGTTGAGGCACCTGGATAGCGGCTTGCCAGAAACCCTTCAATGCCGCGCCACTCTGCACCCAGGCGGGATTGCTTAATTTGCCCAAGCCAGATGTTAGCCAGGTATAACCAACATAAATGCGCAC
>DAOTVW010000097.1:0-5076 GCA_034436035.1 Anaerolineales bacterium | reverse complement strand
AAGCAGGTGTGTAGGGGTCAAAAAGCAGGCGCGGACGGCGGCGGCGCATCGCCGGTTCGGCAATCTGTTCGCGGAAGGTTTCAAAAGATTGCAGGACGTAGGGACGCAGGCCGAGTTCTGAGGCATCGGGTAGAGGTTTTCCCTCTGCCGCAATGCGCGCCATCTGGCGGCATTTGCTGAAAAAACGCTGAGCCGGTGGTCCGCCGTGTTGAAAGAAATGCCGCACCACGTCATCCACAAACAGTTCGGCGGTATAGTGCGCCAGTAACGCATTCAATGCCGATTCATCGTCCATCCCATCGTAAGGGGCTTTCTCCACCGAAGGGAGCAGAATGTACCGAAAGAAATCGGGCAGGGAGAAGGCTGGAATGCCGCCATGCAAACGGATGGGTGTGACATACTTTTGGCCAGGGACCTCCGTAAACCGCCGCAGGTTGGGATAGCGTCCGATGATTTCAAGGAAAGTTTTTCCCCAGTGGTGGTAATAAAGGGGTTGGGAACTTTCTATATCGATAATACTCGCCACTTTATCCCAAAAGCCGCGCTTGTCATTGAAGGCGGCTTTAAAAGCTAAATAAACAACGAATGTAGCGGGGTAGTCCTTTTGCAAGCGACTGGTTGCATCGGTGAGTCCATGGCTTTGAACATAATTTGCCAAAGCTTTTTCAAGGTCGAGAAATTCTGATTGTCCAAGTGGAATTTCACCTAATAACTCAATTTGGGATAAATACGGTTGTAAATAATTTTCCCAATTTTGTATATGATCATCCATTTCGAGTGAATTCAAGAACATTGTCTAATAAATTCTAATAATTAATTCCACCCGATTAAAAGAAAAGATAAATTTTATTAAAATATATTTTACACTATTATAAATTGGTGAGTAAAATAACACCAAGTTATTTTTTAAGGAGTTTTGATTTGGGAAAAATCACCTTCATCTTAGGGGGTGCGCGCAGTGGAAAATCCCATTATGCCCAGCAATTAGCCAGCCAACGCGGCAAGAATGTGCTGTTTATCGCTACTGCTCAGGCATTCGATGCGGAAATGCAGCAGCGCATCATGGCACATCAGCAGGAACGGCCGCAGCATTGGCGAACATTGGAGGTCCCCCTGAATGTGAGCCAGGCCCTTGCCCATCACCGTTATCCTGCTGAGATCATTCTCTTGGATTGCCTGACTTTGTTAGTGAGTAATATCCTGTTAGCAAGCGGCACAGAGGAAAACGTGGATGAGCAAAAAGTGACCGAAGCGGTGGATCGCGAGGTAAATGAATTGTTGGACTGGGTTGCAACGCATTCTGCGGATTGGATTATCGTTTCCAACGAGGTCGGGCTCGGGTTAGTCCCACCGTATCCGCTTGGGCGTGTATATCGCGATGTTTTAGGGCGAGCGAATCAAAAGATCGCCGCTAAAGCTGAAGAGGTTTTTTTCATGGTGGCAGGGCTACCCCTTCCCATCCATGCGCTGCAAGGTCCCATAGGAAAATAGTAAGATTGTTCTCTTAGGTTAAGGTGAGATTGTTCTAAGGAGAACATTCTTAGTGGCACAAGGGCAACCTAAATGGTTGCTGCAAGTTAAGTGAAGCATCCTGCTCGAACTATTGCTGAGTGGATTACATTCAGGCTGCTTCGGGCAGTAAAGCCGGAGTGGCGTAGATATACTGCGCAACACGGTAGCCTATTATGGCTTGCTGGTGATTGATTTCGAGTGTTATTGTTTGATTGAAGGGAATATTTTCGGTGATTGTAGCAGTTCTCCCGGGCATCACCTGTTTCGCTTCGAGAAATGCCAAAAGCTCCGGATCCTGTTCGGCTAATTCATGAATCCTGCGAATGACGATGACGCTGCCCACTGCAAAGGATAAGAGCGGTTTCCATTCAGCTACCACGTGTTCGAAACCGGGCAGCGGATTACCATGGGGGCAGACGGGTGGATTCTCTAAATCATTTTTTAAGGCAGCTTCCAATTCCTCTGATACGGCGTGTTCCATAGAATGGGCTTGGGAATGCGTTTTTGACCATCCCAGCATCGGAGTAAGCAGCCATTCTGTCAACATATGCCGGCGCATGACCGATTTCGCCGCTTCTAACCCTCGTTCTGTTAAATGAGTGCCGTTCTTCTCATCCATGGAGATGTAGCCATCTCGCGCCATCCGCTTCAGGGTATTTGTCACCGTTGGTGGCGAGACACCAATCAACTCTGCCAGGCGCGCACCCACAATCGGTTCATGATCGCGTTCCAAAACCAACATGATGCTGAGGTAATCTTCAATCGTTTCACTGATTTTCGTGCTCATAGGTCTAATTATAAATGGATATAAGTCACAATTGACAATCAACAAATTTATGATATATAATAAGGATGGTTAGCATATACTAATATATTATATTCATGTATACAAATTATACAGCAATTATCTAAAACGTCAAGAATGAGGAGATGAAATTGGAGGCAGAAAACAATGTAGTATGTCCACTCATTCAGATCAAACCCGGTGAACGGGCGCGCATGGTTGGGCTGCGCGGCGGTAAGTGGTTGGTTGGCAGGCTGACTTCCTTGGGTTTTACGCCGGGTGTAGAGTTGACTATGGTTCAAAATTTTGGGCGGGGACCATTGATTGTATCGGTTCGTGATACGCGGGTGGCTCTGGGCCGGGGAGAAGCTGCCCACATTATCGTGCAAAGGAATGGAGCATGACCGAATCGGCGCTAAACTCATTGACGGATTCTGCTGCATACCCGCTTGCGCGCCACGAGATTCCTTTAATCGCCCTGGCGGGTCAGCCGAACATGGGCAAATCTACGCTATTTAACTTGCTCACCGGATTAAACCAACATGTCGGAAACTGGCCTGGCAAAACCGTTGAGCGGCGCGAAGGGACCTTTTCTTTGGATAGCACACCAGTGCGCATCGTGGATTTACCCGGTACATATAGCCTTACTGCAAATTCGCCTGAAGAAGTGATTGCGCGCGAGTTTATCCTTAGGGAACAACCAGATGTAGTGGTTGCTGTGGTCAGCGCCGCGAATTTGGAGCGCAGCCTTTATTTGGTGGCAGAGTTGATTAGCTTACCTTCTCCTCTGGTGGTCGCGTTGAATATGGTGGACGTGGCTGAGCATGAGGGGTTACATGTGGATGTAGATATCCTGCAAACAGCTTTAGGGGTGCCGGTGGTGCCGATGGTGGCAACCCGCGCCCAAGGGGTACGGGAGCTATTAGAGGTTATTCGGCAAGTCTTGAATGGTGAGCGTGTTTTGATGCCACGCGTTCCGGAGATCCGCTCGGATCATCGCCAGGCTTTACAAGATATCAGTCGATTAATAAGCGGGCATGTGCCTCCACCATATCCGACAGAATGGGTGGCGTTGAAGTTATTAGAGGGCGATAGCGAATTGACGAAGATGATGCAAGAGATTTTGCCAGCCGAAAAATGGCAGGCGGTGCATCAGGTTCTATTAAACCATGACGATGCGCAAATGGCGGTGGCATCGGGCCGTTATGAATGGGTGGGACGGATGATCCGAGCAGCCGTAGCACGCCCCCCTATTGGTCAAATTAGCGTCACGGAACGTCTCGACCGCTGGGCTGCCCATCCCCTCTGGGGATTGATCTTTTTAGGACTGGTTTTAGGTGCGGTGTTTTGGGTGACTTTTACGGTTGGTTCGCCGATACAAAATTGGCTGGAAACGTATTTAATTGGCGGATTGATTAGCTGGGCTGATGTTTTGTTGAGGAATGTTCCGTTTTGGGTACATAGTTTAGTCGTGGATGGGATTCTCGGTGGTGTCGGGTCTGTCCTCACTTTTCTCCCCATTTTGGCTATATTCTTTGCTGTATTCGGCTTGTTAGAAGATATTGGTTATATGGCTCGGGCTGCTTACGTGATGGATAATTTTATGCACTTAATGGGGCTGCACGGAAAGTCTTTTTTACCCTTGTTTCTGGGCTTTGGATGTAACGTTCCAGCTGTGATCGGCTCGCGGGTGATTGATTCCGAACAGGCTCGTCTGCTCACGATACTAGTCACCCCCTTTATGCCCTGCACCGCTCGAATGGCAGTAGTTGCTTTTATAGCTGCCGCATTTTTTGGCCCCTACGCAACTCTCGTTAGTTGGGGATTTGTGCTGTTATCCCTTTTGATGTTAGTGCTGGTTGGGACGCTGCTAAACCGGGTAATTTTCAAAGGGCAACGATCGGCCTTTATTATGGAAATGCCCCTTTATCATTTACCGAATTGGCGCACGATTGGATTGTTGGTGTGGCAGCGTTCCTTGGCTTTTATCCAAAAAGCGGGTACGACTATTTTATTCTTATCGGTGATCATCTGGGTATTATCCGTTTTGCCCAATGGAGATCTTAATAGCAGTATCCTGGCGCGCATCGGACATTGGGTTGAACCAATTGGGCGCATGATGGGGTTAGATTGGCGATTAACGGTTGCACTTTTGACTAGTTTTATGGCAAAAGAGAATGCGATCGCCACGTTGGGGGTCGTCTTTGGTAATTCACAAGGGGTTGGGTTGGCTCAAATATTGACCAGCACTTTCTCCCATGCGAGTGCGCTGGCATTTTTATCTGCCACAATGCTTTTCATCCCTTGCGCAGCTACTATGGCGGTGATCCATCAAGAGACCGGATCATGGCGCTGGACGGTTTTGAATATTCTTCTCATGCTGGTAGTATCCTTTGCGGTGAGCAGCGCTGTTTATTGGATTGCCGTGGCGCTAAGGGTTTGAAATGTTACAAAAACTTCTCCAAGCACTTCAATCCAACGAAACACTCAGCACCGAGCAAATAGCAAAGCAACTTTCCACAACTCCCCAAATGGTACTCGTCATGTTAGAACATCTCGAAGCATTAGGGTACATTCATCAGGTCGAATCTTGTACCGAAGCCTGTTCGCAATGTCCATTGAGCAATGTCTGTCATACCGGGAAGAATAAACCTGTGAAAGTGTGGCAGGTAAATTCCCACTATAGACCGCAAATACCATTGGAATAACTAAAATTTATCCCTATTTAAGGGCATAACAAAAATAATCTATTTAGACATCCGCCAAATTTAGTAAAAAGA
>DAOTVW010000096.1:0-8379 GCA_034436035.1 Anaerolineales bacterium | reverse complement strand
CGCCCCTCTACCTCGGGCAAGTCCAAAGCCAATCCCGGAAACGTTTCGTTTAGCAACCTTCAATTTGGCGAATTTATTTGACACTGTGGATGATCCGGCAATAAATGACACGATTGTATCTTCTCCCGAATACCAACGAAAGTTACACAAACGTGCGCTTGTAATCCATGACATCCTTGGTGAACCGGAATTAATCGCTGTTCAAGAAGCTGAGACCCAACAAGTATTAGCGGATTTAATTGCTCAACCAGAAATAAGCGCTCATTACGATATTGTTTGGAAAAATACATCCGATAATCGTGGTTTGGATACTGCCTTGTTGTACCAAACCGATCGGATTGTCATCCGGACCACTTATCAGGAACAGGCTTGCACTTCATTGGAAGATGGCCTTGGTCCGGATGGAAACCAGGATGTTTACGATCCAAAAAACAACCTCACCTGCGATACCAATAATGATGGCGTTCGTGATGGGAACCGCCTTTTTTCCCGTGAGCCTCTCATTATTTTCTTCGAGGTATTGCCGACAGAGAATCAACCAGCCAGTAACCCGCTCATTCTTATCATCGCTCATTTCAAATCAAAAGTGGAGGATACACCATCAACCCTCTACACCTTAACCCGCCGAACCGAAGAAGCCGCTTATGTTGCTACATTAGTTCAATCCTATCAAGCACAATATCCGCAATATCCTATTATCCTTGCTGGTGATCTCAATGATTTTCCCACCTCACCCCCCTTACAAAAATTAAATGCCAGCGGATTGTATAACTTGACCCTTAATACTGAATATTCCAACCGATATTCTTATGTGTACCGCGGAGTTTCTCAGGTGACGGATTATATTCTCGAAATGCCAGGGAAACCATGGCACAGCTCATGGATCGAACCGCTCCATATTAACGCTGATTATCCTAATGACTGGGCAACGAATATAGGAAAAGCAAACTCTCCCATTGGCAGCTCCGATCATGACCTCTGGCAAGCCATCTTTCGACCTACATATTATCATTACCTTCCGCTAGTCCTGACCAAAATGCGTTAATGCAATACGTGATAAACAATCTGGAAACACATTGGACATCACCGGGCCTGCTATACCAACGGGCTCTTAAACTGGCGGATGACCATTACCACTTTCCCCTGCACTTCCACATTCTCGGGATTATTGATAATCCGTGGCTGGTAATTGGGGTTGGCAGGCTGCAACCGCACCTTGCCATTTTCCAAATAGAAATATTTCAATGTCGTTTCCCGCTCATCCTTTAACCAGATTGCCACCATATCGCCGTTGTGCACTTCTTTGACCGGACGCATAATCACAATATCCCCTTCATTGATCATCGCATCAATCATGGAATCACCACGTACTTCTAGTGCAAACAGTTCGTCGGGTTTTTCGCGCTTGGGAAATAAACTGCTGGCAACCGCTACGGCATGTTCGGGGTCGAAACGGGCAAAATCACTATCCGGGATGGGTAGTGGTTCACCAGCTTGAATACGTCCAACAATGGGGATGGAAAATAATTCTTCAGCGGTTTGCTGGAGTTTTTGGGCAGTTTGCCGTAATGACCCCAAAACCTTGGTTTTCACGTTTTCCGGCAATTGCACCAAGCGGATCCCGCGCGAAACGCGGCTATCCCTTTGAATATAACCCATTTCCTGGAGTTGGTCTAAATAATAATTAACCAAAGAAGTGGAAGTGATGCCGGTTTTATCGCAAATTTCGCGAATCGAAGGGGGGTAACCCAACTCGCTTTGAAATTGTTCTAATACCTCGAGGATGCGTTTGTGCCGTTCACTCAGCCCTTGCATTCTTCGTCTTGCCATCATATTGGTTACTCCTTTTCCTTCGAACCGGGGTGCTAGTCTTTCGATTCTCGCTCACAAGTGAGAGAATTACACCGCTGTTTTCTAGCATCCATTAACAGATTATTTGTGCTATTAATATAACACGAACAATCGTTCTATGTCAAGGGTTAAATACAAGCACTTCGACTAGCTCAAAACAACGCTCAACCCACGGATTAACGTGGATTGAGTAGCGTTTGTCGCGTATCGAAACCGAATCTTCAACAAACAATATTGTGCTTATTGCAAATTCTATCCATATTATGGAATGAGTAGATGAAAAATTCCCGAAAACAGTCAGCGCGGTTACAATTATTATCAAAGAGAAACTCTAGCCATACAAAGGGAGCAAATCATGATCGAAGCCAGCTATCATTTCCCACGCGGTTTTTTATGGGGTTGCGCCACCGCATCCCACCAAGTTGAAGGAAACAATACCAACAATTCCTGGTACTGGTGGGAAGGACAACCCGGCAAAATCTTAAATGGGGATCGCAGTGGTTTAGCCTGCGATTGGTGGGGCGGACGATGGCGCGAAGATTTTGACCGCGCGGCTAGCGGAAACCAAAACGCCCATCGCATGTCGATTGAGTGGAGCCGGGTCCAGCCCGCGCCAGATCGCTGGGACGAGGATGCCCTGGATTATTACCGGGAAATGCTGCAAGGTTTGTATGAACGGAAGTTAACACCGTTGATCACCTTACACCATTTTTCTGAACCACTTTGGTTTTTGGAAAGTGGCGGCTGGGAAAACGAACAAGCAGCCGACATATTCGGGAAATACGTCCGCAAAGTAGTGGAGGCGATGAAAGAATATGTCAATCTCTGGGTAACCTTCAATGAACCCAATCTCTATGTAGCACTTGGATATGTGCAAGGCATCTGGCCACCTGGTAAAACAGATTTAAAAACCGCTTTCCGAGTAGCCCGCAGTGTCGTGCGTGCCCATGCCCTTGCGTATCAAATCATCCATTCTCTCCAGCCGGATGCGCGGGTAGGGTTAGCGCATCATTATCTGGCGCTAATGCCGGATAAAAACTGGTCGCCTCTGGATCATTTAGCGACCAATTTATTGAATACAACTCTTAACGAGATGATTACCAACCCATTGAGAAATGGAAAATTGAACCTGATCCTTTACCAGAGCAGCATTCCGGAAGCAAAGGGCACCCAGGATTTCTTGGGATTAAATTATTACACCCGCTCACACGTTGCTTTTGATCTGAGCAAAGCCAATGAGATGTTTGCTCGGCGCTTCTTTCCCGAAACTGCCGAATTGAGCGATGGTGGACATATTGCCAATGATCCACTCGGCTTTGCCCAAGCTCTGCGTTGGGCAAACAGCTTCAAAATCCCGATCATCATCACTGAAAACGGGGTGAATGATATCGAGGATCACCTTCGCCCGCGCTATATCTTGCAGCACCTTCATCAGCTTTGGCGGGCAGTAAATTTTAATTTTCCCATTAAAGGATACTTCCATTGGTCGTTAGTGGACAACTTCGAATGGGAACGCGGATGGACACAGCGCTTCGGGTTATGGGCGCTCGATCTGCAAACACAGCAGCGCACACGCCGTCCAAGCGCTAACCTTTATGCCGAGATCTGTCGCGAAAATGGGATAACGTCTGCCATGGTCGAAAAATACGCTCCGAACATCTTCGAACAGCTCTTTCCGGCATAGATAACCTCATAAGGAATAGAAACACAATGAACTTGGCTCGATTGGTTTGCCGTCCCGCACTCCCGCAGGATACCCCTGCCATCCTCGAATTGACCCGCCACATCTGGGATGGCCACGATTATATCCCCTTCGTGTGGCAAGATTGGCTAAGAGACGAAGAGGGATTGTTGGTGGTGGCACAGCTTGGCTCACAGATCGTCGGCATGGGGAAGCTGACCAAAATCACCGCCGGAGAATGGTGGTTGGAAGGGCTGCGTGTCCATCCCGATTTCGAGGGGCAGGGCATTGCCACCCATATTCAAACATTTCTGCTCGATTTTTGGCAGAAAATCGGCAGTGGCGCAATTCGCTTAGTGACCGCTTCCCAGCGCATTGCTGTCCACCGCATTTGCCAAAAGAGTGGCTTTATAAAGGTGGCAGAGTTAAAGTCATTTAGCGCCTCTGCAATTCAACCTTCAGAAGAAATGGAACTCGGCGCTGCGGGGGAACATTTCGTTCTCATTACGGATCTTGAATGGGATGAGGCGTGGAAATTCATCGAAGAGCATCGTAGCCGCTCATCCTGGACGAGCTTTGTTGACCTCGGATGGCAATGGTATCCACTGCATCGCCAAATGCTCCTTCAGTTTATTCAAAACAAAAACGCATACTGGTGGCGCGGCAGACAGGGACTGCTATTGGTTGGGGAAGATAAGGATGAAGAGAGTGGCGATGCATTTACATTGATCCGCTGGCTGGGGTGCGACTTTGCGAATTTAGCAACTTGTTTGCTGGATAGTCGCGTCATGGCTGCGAAACGTGGAAATCCCAAAGTTAGCTGGATTGCTCGATTCGATAAAGAGGTTGAGCAAGCTTTAATCACTGCTGGTTACGAGAATGATTGGGATTTTTCCTTGTATCTTTTTGAAAAATGGTATAATCCCGCAGAACCATAACGCTGTTATGGTGATCTTGAATACCTGCCGGAATGAAGGGCAGGGAAACGAATATGGAGAGGTAGCGTAGTCTGGCCTAACGCGCGCGCCTGGAGAGCGCGTGAGCCGAAAGGCTCCGTGGGTTCGAATCCCACCCTCTCCGCCTGCTAAAAACCACACCGCTCACCTTGTAAAGGTGGGTTTGTTTTATCATACTTACTTCAGGAGATACCAATAACATTCGTCTGCATGCTCGTCCTATACACCAACGAAACCCGCATCAACAAAACCCGTCCCTACTGAAACGTCAGCAGCAAGCCGGCTGTCATCAGCGCGCGGGCTGTCAGGACAGCTAAAAGCAAAAACACCACACCATAGATGATCATATCGCGGCGCTCCTGATGCCCGCGCGTGATCCCATACCCCACTGGGATAATCAACGCGCTGGCGATACCATAAATCGTATGAACCGGTTGCGCCAACTTATACTCCGTGAAAAAGTAAAGATACGTACCAAAAGCACCCTGTATCAAAAGCAGGATTTCCGCAATGATCAATGCCCCCCAATAATTACTATCCACGCCGCGTTTCTTGACAATCCGCCAGATCGCCCAGATGGTCATGATCGCCGCGTAGTAAAAGGCAGTATTCCCCAAACGAGTGTGAATCTCTAGTGGTAAACTTTGAATACTTAAATCCATTGCTCATTCCTTTTTTATCAATTCTAACCCCTGTGTCAAAAGCCCTACTTGTGCAACCGCCAACCAGATAAAAAATAACGTGAGTATCGTTGCCGTACTATTGACTGCCTTCGGAATTTGTCTCCGGAACTGTTCCAAGCGGCTTTTTAACGTACTCGCCGATTCCTGATATTGCGTGATGATGGTATTCGCTTGTTCTAAACTGGTGTGGACCTTTGCCACTTCATCTTTCACTTGATCTACATTTTTTTGAACCAGGCTAAGATTGGCGTTTGTTTTTTGTAAATCGCCCTCCATCGAGCGAAAGGAGGCCGGCATACCATCTAAACTACTCGAAACATCTGCGAGAGCGACATTCAGTGGCACTTGCGGGTTATACGGTTTTGTGGGCAAGAATGGAATCGCAGTGAGTATTTTGAGAGCGTCATCGATGATCTTCGCGCTCGCTTGAGCCGCTTTTAAGGAAGTTTGAGTGGCAACAATGGTTTGCGGTAAATCTGTGCCTAAAATGTTACTTAGCGAATCTAAAACAGGCAGCGTGTCGGTGATCGATTTGGCTAAGACCTGGATGGTCTCATCCAGAGTCTGTACCGTTGACTGGGTGGTTTGCAATGCCGCACCCGCCACGCTCAGACCTTGCGATGTTGTATCCAGCACCGAAACCGCCAAACCAATTTGCTCATCCAGCAGCCGTATGACACGGTTTTTATAGCTCCAAATGCCCACTAGCCCCACAAGAGCCAGCACCAAGCCCAATGCGGCGGCAGTAACCAAGATAAATCCCAGGCTACGGCGCAAATTATCCTTCATCCTTGTTCCATCTATGGCTTTGGTGTCCGTTGCTCTTCCTCACTGCTTTCTTCTAAATAGCCGATCAGCAAAACCAGAAAGCCGCCAAAATTGGCCAGATCAGCCAGGTTGAACGCGTTAGGCAGCAGGACCACGAAAATATCGGTCACATAGCCTTGGATGAAGCGGTCGATTAGATTTCCCGTGAAACCGCCTAACAGCAATCCGAAAGCAACCCGCATATAGGTGGGCGATTGGGCAATGCGGGGATAAAAGATCAGAATCAGGGCGATGATCGCGACCGCGAGCCAGACAATCCAATTTCCCGCCGCTTCCCCTAACAGACCAAAGGCAGCGGCGGAGTTATCCAGATTGAGAATGCGGATCGAGCGGCCGAGGGAGGAAAATGGCACCCATGATTCACCTAGAGACAGGTTAGCGCGCACCAGAGTTTTGGTCAGCTGATCGAGAAAGATGACAGCCAACGGGAGTAAAATAAGGGTATATTTTTTTCGCCAAATACTGAATAGTGAATTTCGAATTAACATTGTTTCTATTATGGATTGGAGTTTAGCAAGTTTAGTTGATCTTCAATCATTGATCGTAGATTCTGATCAGGATTAAGATTCAAAGCTTTTTGTAGATCAGAAATGGCATTATCATTGAGACGTTTTTGAATATAAACCATTCCCCGAACATAATAATATACTGGGTTAGTATTATCTAATTCTATTGCTTTATTTATATTAAATATTGCAGAATCCAAATTTTCTTGGTTCAATAATACAACTGCTAAACTATAATATCCATCCGGATCCTCGGGCTGAAGGGTAATATATTTATTATATAATTCTTCAGCTTGTTTGTATTGACCTAAATCATCATAAGTCGCACCAAGATTATAGTAATTAATGGGATTATTTGGGTCTAGCTCTATCGCCTTATTAAAATCAGCTATTGCTTTATCAAAATCCGGAATTTCTTTGTAATAAGAAGCGCGGTAAGTGTAAAAGTTGGGATCATTTGGCTGTAATGCGATTGCCTTATTAATAGTCTCGATTGCTTTATCCAACTCCTTTTCCAAAGAATATGCAATACTGATATTTAAGTATATTTGGGCATTATTTGGATCCAGTTCAAGTGCTTTATCAAAATCATTGAATGCCTCGGTAAATTTTTCTTGAGAAGCTAACAATATAGCTCGATTATTATAAGCTTGTGCGTAATTATGATCTAATTCAATAGCTTTATTGAATAACACTAACGCTTGATCGTTATTTCCTTTTTGTCCTTCAATATATCCTTTTAAATTATAAGCAATTGCATAATTTGGATTTAGGCTAATTGCTTTATCTATATCGACAATTGCTTTGTCAAAATCACTCATCGCTTGATAAATTAATGCTCTTAGATAATAAGCATATGGGTTATTTTGATTATTTTCAATATATTTATTAATATTTATAAGGGCGTTATTATAATCTCCATCATTAATTTGATTTAATATATTTTTTAATAAATTTTCTGTTTCTTTGGATGGTTGTGGTGTTTTTTCTAATCTGGGCTCCGATGATATAACAGTACTTGTGTATAAAGGATTTTGAGTTACTTGCGTTGATTTACAAGCTGTAACGAAAATAGTCATTATCAACAATAAAAAACAAATAGCAATTTTATAATATCGCATATTATTATCCTCATCATCAATCATATTATTTCAACAAAATAATATTATACACGAAAAACATAAACTGCCCCTGATTTTCAGGGGCAGTTTAGTGCAAATTCTTATGATTTGGATTACGGTGTTACATTGTAAAGGAATCTGAATGGTACTTTTCCACCAGTATAGGGTACATAGTAATTACCATACCATGTTCCATATGGAGGACCAAATTCTTTAGTTCCTGGAGTATAGAAGGTCACTTTTTCCATCGTGGGTTCGCCCCAGAATTTCGGTGGCTTATTCAACCATTTAACAGGTTGAGGGCCAACTTTATTAGCCTTGAGCCAAGCAGTGAAAGCTGGATTTAACTGCAAATCCTTGATTTGGATCATGTATTCGCATGGAACAAAATTCAACCAAACCTGCGTTCGCATATCAAACAAACCCCAAGTGGTTGTTGTCTGGCAAGCTGTTACGGTTGCACTATATACACGGCGTACAATATCAAACCGTGAGACATGATAATCTGACCCAACAACTTTATTGTACGCATTACCCGCAGGTGTGGCGGTTAAGAAATACTTTTGTTCGCCGCGATACTTGAGAGTAAAATAAATGTTGTCGCCGGTATAGTTCCCGACCGTTAAGGTCGCCGGCCAGGGGCTGACTGCGGACAGCAACAGGGCTGCTAGCAGTACACCAAAGATGATCAAACGTTTGTTCACAATAAACCTCCTTTATAGGTTTTCAAAAGATTTTGGCATTTCGCCTTTT
>DAOTVW010000095.1:0-24996 GCA_034436035.1 Anaerolineales bacterium | reverse complement strand
TTTATAATATTATTTAATACATAATGTAACGATATAAACTATCCCGTAAATTCTAAGAGTAAAATAAATGCATAATCATGCTCGAACAATAACATCGCTGGAAATGCGAGGAATTAATCGCACCGCTATTTTGGAGTTAATCCGCAGGGAAGGCGCGATTTCCCGTACTGAAATTGCTCGAAAACTTCAAGTGAGTGTTCCCACTGTTTTGCGCATTCTCGATGAATTGATGGCAGATAATTTGGTACATAACACCGGTGAAAAAGAATGGAGCGGAGGACGACGGCGCGAATTAGTCGAACTCAATAAATCCGAAAATTTGACCATTGGTGTGGATTTGGGAGGGACAAAATTCTATGGCGCCGTGGCTGATTTGGGCGGTAATATCATATATGAGGATTTTGTTTACCAACATGGCACTCGCGGGGAAGAAAGTTACCAGCTATTGGTAAAATTGATCCAAGATCTGCTACAGCGGATCGGCCAACGGCCCTCTCAGCTCATGCGTGGTATTGGCGTTGGTGCACCAGGTATCACTTCGCTGGATGGAATAGTGCAAAACGCCCCCAGCTTGGAATGGGATCATTTCCCGCTTGCCGAACGATTGCGAAACGATTTTCATTTGCCAGTGGTAGTCGATAATGACGTTAATCTGGCGGCGTTAGGTGAACTTTGGTTTGGGGAAGGACAACAGGTGGATCACTTTGTCCTCATCAACATAGGCACAGGGTTAGGCGCTGGGGTTGTTTTGGATGGAGCATTATATCGTGGTGCTCATCAAGCTGCGGGCGAAATAGGCTATATGATGCCTGGGCGAGAATACCTGGAAAAAGATTACCCTGGCTTTGGGGCAATGGAATCGCTCACCGCTGGTTTTGGTATTGCAGAGCAAGCCCGCCAAAAGCTCAAAGATACCCGACCAGCAGATCAACTAATCAATCTGTCAGCGGTGGATGTATTTGAAGCATTTCGTCAAGGCGAGGAATGGTCGTTCGATATTGTTGAAACCACCGTGGATTATCTATCCATTGTCATTATCAACCTGATTGCGGTTTATGACCCGCAAATGATTATCCTTGGGGGAGGTGTATCAAAATCGGCTGATATCTTGTTGCCGCGCATCCTTAAACGCGTTCAAGGAAAAATCCCGAATATTCCCACATTAACTGCATCCAAATTAGGTTTACGAGGGGCCGCCTTAGGTGCGGTAGCTAGTTTGATTTATCAAACCTCGGATACCTACATTGTCCGAAAGCTGGCATAGTGACTAAAGGAGGTGAATGGAAGAAATCAAGTGTAACCAATCAAATCAGGTAAATTTTTATTATCAGAAGGAGATTAAGACATGAGAAGAGAGATGAAATGGATTTTTGTCATTACCATGTTGACCTTACTGGTCAGTCTGGTAGGCTGTCAGCCGAAACCCAAAGCTACTGGTCCGGTTACGATACGTGTTTTTGGAATGGACCAAGCAGCCATGACACCGGAAGAGATGAAGGCTATCGCTGATGAGTTTATGCAAAAGAACCCCGACATCAAAGTGGAATTGGAATTTGCTGCCTATGACGCGATGCACGATAAGATTGTCACTGCCATGGCCTCCACACCTCCATCTTACGATGTGTTTGAAGTAGACGATCCCTGGTATGCTGAATTTGTAAAAGCAGGATATCTCGCCGATGTCTCAGATAGAATTACAGACAAAATGAAATCGGATGTCTTTAAGTCTGCCTGGGATGTCGTGTCGATTGACGGCAAGATGTATGGTTTACCATGGCTGCTGGATCAGAAATACTTCTTCTACAATAAACAAATATTACAACAAGCCGGGTTCAATGAACCACCAAAGACCTGGGAAGAACTCATCGATCAAGCAAAAGTCATTAAAGAAAAAGGTCTAGTGGAATATCCCATCGTCTGGTCTTGGGCACAGGCAGAGGCAGTCATTTGCGATTGGGTCACATTATTATATGGGAATGGGGGAACATTCTTGGATAAAGATGGAAAACCGGCCTTTAATAATGATGCGGGAGTCCAAACGTTAACCTGGATGTTGCAGACGATCGAAGATGGCTATACAAACCCGGCTTCGGTCTCCTATTTGGAAGAAGATGTGAGAAATGTGTTCTCCCAGGGCAAGGCAGCCTTTGCATTGAACTGGAATTATATGTTCGACCTGGCTAACTTTAACAAAGAGGAATCGCAAGTTACTGGTCAGGTAGGCGTGGCATTGATTCCAGTATTCAAGAAAGGGGCTGAAATGGGAATCGTCAGCTCGAGCATCAACGGCTCGATGGGATTCTCGGTGGCTGCCAAATCTCCCAATGTAGAAGCGGGTTGGAAGTTTATCGAATATCTTACCAGCGAAGATGTCCAGTTACGCTATTCTGCACACATGCTGCCTATGTGGCAGACCCTGTTCCAGGGCGACAACCTGAAAAAGCTTGAAAGTGCTGGGCCGGCAGCCGCGGTGATGGCTTCCGCTTTCAGCGCGCAGTTCCCTTATGCAAATGTGCGCCCACGCGCTGCTTTTTATCCAGAAGGCTCAAAAGCTTTGCAATTGGCGATACAATTGGCTTTGACCAAACAAAAAACACCCAAAGAAGCGCTCGATGAAGCTGCAGCAAAATGGCTTGAGTTAAGTCAGAAGTAAGATTTATGGTTTTACAGGGTTGTCTCAAACAGAAAAGGTGAGTTGTCTTTGAGGAAAGCATTAAGCTAAGAGAGAAGTCAGGTTGAGACAGTAAAGGTTCTGCTGTTTTTGGGACAACCCTCCCTTACATTTATGGAAAAAAGAAAGACTCTCCAGCAACAAGATATCCGAACAGCTTGGTTGTTGATCCTACCAAGTTTAATCTTGATTCTCGGTATCACCTTACAGCCCATCCTGACCACATTCATATTGAGCTTTTTTGAAACCTCCCAGGGTCAAATATTGCCTACCCGATTTGTTGGGCTGAGTCATTATTTCTCTTTCATCCAAGACCCTATCTTTTGGGCGACAATCAAACGCACGCTTTATTTCACTTTTGTCTCCGTAGGATTAGAAGTCCTATTGGGTTTAGGGATTGCCCAATTAATAAATTCTCATCCGCCAGGATGGAAGTTCTTGCGTACGAGCTTGATTATTCCTTGGGCAGTGCCTACTATTGTGAATGGATTTATGTGGCGGTGGATCTATAATGCAGATTATGGTGCGCTAAACGGTTTGCTGCTTCAGTTAGGCGTGATAAAACGCTATGTCCCTTGGTTGATTGACCCACAGCGGGCGATGAACCTGGTAATTTTGGCTGATATTTGGCACACGATTCCATTTGTAGCCTTGATATTGCAGGCAGCTCTGGCGACAATTCCAGAAGAATTAGAAGAGGCTGCGGCTGTAGACGGTGCCACCGCGTGGCAGCGTTTTGTCAGAATCCGTTTGCCATTGCTGCGGCCAGCCATATTGGTGGCATTAGTCATCCGCAGTGTAGAAGCATTTCGTGTTTTTGATATTATTTACGTGATCACAAACGGTGGACCTGCATTTGGTACAGTTACTATCTCTTTTTTGACTTATCTGGAGACATTTAGTTATGGTCATATTGGGAATGGCTCGGCGCTCTCCTTCCTGATTTCATTATTTACCCTTGGGCTAGCCTATGTTTATATTCGCTTCTTATATCGTCCGGAGGTATATTAATGGGATTACGCCGTTCAACGCGCCGCAATATTGGTTTATTCCTCGTGACGATTCCAGTACTGGTGTTTATCTATGCCCCAATTTTGTGGTTGTTGATTTCCAGCCTTTCCACGCGGGCGGAACTATTGAGTGTGCCAATTCATTGGATTCCTCAACATCCCACATTGAAGAATTATATTGATATTTTGACACCCGGAACTGCCACTTCCGAAGTTGCCAGTGCATTCAAGATTACCTTGCGCAATTCTTTGTTCATTGCCAGCACTGTCACGATTATCAGCTTGGTAATTGGCGGAATTGCCGCATACGCATTAGTGCGCATGCGTTTTCCCTTTCGGCAGCCCTTATTGATTGGGCTACTCGGTACGCGCATGATACCGGAAGTATCCCTGGTGATTCCACTTTATATTTTGGCAGCCCGACTGCGTTTATTGAACACGCCGTATATCTTGATTGCTACTTATCTAAGTTTTGCTTTGCCGTTTGCAATCTGGCTGATGGCAACCTTTTTCGAATCCATCCCTTATGAACTCGAGGATGCTGCGCGGATTGATGGCGCTGGCTGGCTGCAGATTATCTATCGGATCATTGTGCCCATATCCACACCGGGCATTGTGTCCACTGCGTTATTTGTTTTCCTAACTGCCTGGGATGAATTCTTTTATGCGCTTATTTTCACCAATACTCTCGCAGCAAAAACGGTTCCGGTTGCCATCGCAGAGTTTTCAGGCCGTTATGTTGTGGATATCAGCGCAATGATGGCGGGTGGAATGTTGGCGGTTTTACCACCAGTTTTATTGGCGTTGATTTTCCAGCGCTATATTGTTAGCGGCCTCACAGCAGGGGCAGTCAAGTCCTGAAGTTTTGGGAAATATTTCACGAGGTGTGAATGATGACGTTGACTCCATACAAGGCTGAAATTCTAAGCCAACCAGCAAACTTGCGTAATGCTTTAGAAAATCTTGATTTGACCGGACTAGAGGATATAAGGAATAAAATCAAAAAAGGATTGTTTGACCGGGTCGTATTAACGGGAATGGGAGCTTCTTTTTATTCCCTGTATCCGGCGTGGCTGTATCTCAGCGCTCTCGAAATTCCGGTTATATATATTGATCTGGGTGAATTAATTCACTTTGCGCGTGCGCTGGTCACACCAAAAACTCTTCTTTGGGTTGTGTCACAATCGGGCCGAACCGCGGAGCTAAAATCAATTTTGGATAAAGAACAATTCAACCCGGCTTATTTATTGGCAACTGTCAACGATGTAACCAGTCCATTAGCGCAATCTGCTGATTTCATTCTACCGATTCGGGCAGAAGTAGAAAAAACGGTTTCAACGCGTACCTATCTCAACTCACTTATGATGAATCAACTGGCTGCTATGTCTATCAAAGGAGAAGATATTCAAGAACACCGAATAACATATTACAAAGCGGCTGAGACATTGGAGAAATATTTGCAACCATTGGAGGACCGTGTCGAGGCTTTGATAACTTTGGTGGGATTGCCCGAATATCTCATATTTATTGGACGCGGGGCATCCATGGCAAGCGCTTATATGGGTGCATTGATGATGCAAGAAGCAGCAAAAATTCCTGCTATTGCTGCCAATGCCGGTCAATTTCGCCATGGGCCACTAGAAATGGTGGATGAAAGGGTTACTGCGCTTGTATTAGCAGGACCATCTGCAACCCGTGAGCTAAATTTCCATTTAACAGGTGATTTATTGAAGTATGGCACAAGGGCATTCTGGTTGGCAGATGAAAAACCAGCCAATTTGCCAACGATTACGATTCCATCTGTCGATGAAATCGCTCTGCCGATAATAGAAATTGCCGCTTTACAAATCCTCAGCATCAGCATTGCTGAATTACGAGGTGTAGAAGCCGGCAAATTCTTTCGTCTTGGAAAAATCACTCTCGAAGAATAATAAGATTTTATTGTCCGTAATTTTGGGCTAAATAGTCAATCAGGGTTGTCTTTTCGTTGTCATTTAATTGAGCGCCTTTTTTCACCATGTTGTCAACAATTCGCTCCCATTGAGCACGTGAATTTTTTTCATTTGTCACACGATCAAGATTATGGCAAACTGTGCAACGAGTCTGTAAGAGAGTTGCTCCGTCATTTACTGAGCTGCCACCCCCGGAATTACTGGTGGGATTAATTGGTTGAGTTGAGGTTGATGATTGGCAGCTAACCAGGAAAGCTGAAAGAACAAATAGAACGAGAATGCTGGTAAGGAGGGTTAATTTTGTGATGTTCTTGTCCATATTTTATACCTTTGAAAATAGAAGGTGATGACTTACTTATTAATTTCCCAATTATACTATAAATTATCTAATTAGAATAATAAATTCCATGTTATACCATTATCACCTTATAGCAATTTATCTAATTGATACTGACTCAGAGTGACCTGCTGGCGAATGCTTTTAAAGCAGTCTTCTAATTTGTTCAATTTATCAAGCTGGGTTTTTGGTTCTGTACTATTAAATTTTATTTCAAACATTAAGGTTGATTCAAGCCACAGCAGCCATTCTTCCATCGCTTCTTTATTAAACCAGGTGATATCTTGGTAGACATTGACTTTAATTAGATCGCGAAATGTTTTATCCTCAGCCCATTTTTTCAGGTTTTCGGTTGCGGCATCTTCTGATTGGAAAAATGCTTCTGGATAGGAATATCGAATCAGGAGTTGTATGGTTTGTAAGATACGATGAACGTTCTCCTCTGGCAGCAACATTGCCTTTCCAGCATCAACGATTATCTTACTTAATTGCCATTCTTCTAACCAGCGAGTGCTGATAGCAGAACTATCTTGTTTATCTGGCGTTTCGATGGCACCGAGTTGAGAACAAATAAGCCAACCCAGTAAAATAGACCATTGTGTTACATCAGCCTGGCAAATGCGATCAGTTAAATCGCTGTCGAATATTTTATTTGTGTTTTCAAGCAAGAAACGCAGCCGGGGAATTATCCGTTCCGTTAATATTTCAGAAGTGGATTCTTTTTGAATGAACAGGAATATTTGTCTCTCGAGTTCTTTCAATTTCGTTTTTACTTCATCTAAGCACGCTTCAATTTCCTTCGGCTTGGGCTGGTTGTTTGGGCAGCTACGGTGTTGAATCAACCAATGGAATTGACCCGGATTGATGATCTCTTTGAGCGATGTATGAATGGGTTGAAGGAGCAATTCAAGTTTGGCTTTCTCGATATCCGGAATCCCAGAATATCCGAGCTTCTCAGCCAAACGGCGATAAAGTCCATCCGAAGTATCAGATATTTGCTGAAATTCGCTAAAGACATGGCATTGATAGGCATCCAGGTGGAAAAATAATCCTTTTTCACAAAGTTGTTGATTGGGGATTAAATAAGATAAACCACTAATTTGATCGCGAAATAAGGTAAACAAGGCGGGTTGGTTGGAAATTTCCAACGCTTCGGCGAGTGTCTTTTGGACCAGCCGTTTTTCACCGCTGAGTGGGTCTTTTCGTAATGCGGCGCAGGAAGTCTGCACCCAACCCTCAGTCGTGGCATAGCGATTGTGATACACTACCAGAGCATGTTCTCCGCGCGCTTGATTGGTGTAAGCAAAGACATCCTCGTTGACATACCCTTGGGATGTATAAAAATCATATAACCAGTAGTTTTCTGCTTCTGCAAATAGATAACGTTTCTTCAATAAAGGGAAAATTTGCCGTTCATGACGGGCGACAAGGTCGGCGTCTGGTTGCTCGTCCCAATACGCGCGTCGATATTCCATGCCATATTTCTCGGTAAAACCTTCTATTTGGCCATGCCCGAACATTGGCAAACCAGGCAAAGT
This sequence comes from Anaerolineales bacterium, assembly GCA_034436035.1. Taxonomy (GTDB): domain Bacteria; phylum Chloroflexota; class Anaerolineae; order Anaerolineales; family UBA4823; genus UBA4823. Next base: position 17,488 of record DAOTVW010000095.1, on the reverse strand, counting down.
AGCCAGCATGGTGCATATACCGAAGTACTTGTCGCCTTTGCCAAATTGATCCACTGCTGTGCGTTCATCTGGGTTATTCATAAAATTGACGTATCGCTTCAGAATCTCCGGATCAAATTCAAGGGTATTTTTCAGCACCAAGCGATATTCCTGATTCTTTTCGTCGCGCAGCATGTTCATGAAAGCGCTATTGTAAACGCGATGCATACCCAAAGTCCGCACGAAATACCCCTCCATGAGCCAAAAAGCTTCCGCTAATAGTAATGTGTCGGGGATTTCCTGTGCCACTCGATCGACCACTTCTCGCCAGAATTCGTTAGGAAAGGCAGCGTTGAATTGTTCGCGGGTCATTCCATGCTCTGCTCGGGAAGGGATGTCGCCTCCACTTCCAGGTTCGGGAAACCAAAGACGCTGATAATGGCGTTTTGCAAGGGTCATCGCTGCATCAAAGCGGATGATGGGAAAACGGCGCGCAACGTGAAGGATAGTTTGGATCACTGCCTCACGTACTTCCGCCAAGAGATAATTCAATTGAGCGGTGTCATTCCATGGCATCGATGTTCCATCATTGCCATGATAAATATACTTGGTACTTCCGGTCCAGTTATCCACTCTCTTAAAAACCACTGCTGCGTCGGTATTATTGTAGTAATGATCCTCGATGTAAATGCCCACCCGTTCGTTCCATGAGAGATTTGGTCCATTAAAAGTATAAGAAGGAAAAGGACTTTCATCGACGGAAATAAACCATTCAGGGTGGTTGATCACCCATGGTGAATCAATACCCATATGGTTAGGGACCATATCCGAGGCGAGACGGATGCCGTATTTTTGTGCCTTTTCATTGAATCGTTGAAAAGCTTCTTCACCACCTAAATCACCTGCTATGATATAGTCGAAAAGGGAATAGGCGGAGGCAACCGCCTCCGGGTTTCCACGCAGTTGTTTGATGCGCTGTGAAGCGGGACTGCGTTCCCATAATCCAATCAACCAAAGTGCAGTAAACCCCCAGCGGGCTAATTGTTCAAGTTCTGCCTCCGGGATCTGGTCTAAATGAAAAATTGGGCGTTGATATTTTTTGGAGAGCTGGTCTAACCAAACATAGGTGTTTTTCGCGATCATCACAACCCGTGGCATCCAATCTCGATCAGGGCTGAAACGTTCAAATTCCAGTTCTAACCCGCGAAAATCTAATACTGGGGCAATGCCCGCACCACTGAAAACTGCTTTTTCTTCTTCTTTGATGAAATCAAGGCTGCTCAAAATTCGTTTGAGGATATCTCCCAGTAGGTAGCCCCAGCGAGTCCGGATGTATTCCAATTGACCGGATAGAGAGTGCGGAACAGCGATTGCTGGGCTGCGCAACATATCCATTAAATTTTGTTGATCGGGTCCAAAAGGAGGCTGCTTATCAAAAAAATGATGCAATTGGGCAATGATTTGTGGGTAAGCCGTATTTTTAGCCAGGTTGGTGTCATCAAATAATTCCATAAAAGGCTGAAAACCCGGATTCATGTTGGCTAACCATAATAGGATCAGTTCTTCCAGGGTTATTTCACGATTATCCCGCACTCCAGCCGGGTATGCGGTGGTTCCATTCAAGTAATCGGTGATGGAAACCTCACCGCGCATCACCGCTTTCGGAGGAAATTCAGCGATAAATTGGGCTAAGGTAGCATCTACCGTTTCTTTTCCAAATGTTTTGTATAAATCCTGCAAGGCGATTTGCATCGCTTGGGGTGCTGCTTGCTGGCGATATTTTTCCACAACGACATGCAAAATCTCATCAATCAATCCCATGGCATTAATTTGAGCGGCTCGGATTGCCTGTTCAGGATGATGTGCCAGATCTTTCTGGGCATTAATTTTTTGGGCTAATTGACGGGCAGCACGGAAATTAGCTAGAATGACATTCCCATTGGTAGAAAATAGATTTTGGTCGAATTGATAACGTTGGCGGGCACGGCGTGAGATGTGAAATTCCATGATGTTGTCCTCTTACTTGATTTTAACCTTTTCTATCGATTAAGTCGATTTGGCTCATTTACATCAAGGATGCGAGACAAACTTACTATTACCACTTTTCTATAACATTAAGACGATAGCTCGTTATACAAACTATTATAAATAATCTGGGCGAAGATATTCCTCTTTCATAATAATCTCTCTAAGAGTCTGCTTTTATTGAGAGGATTATCTCCAATAACTCTTGGGGAGTTTTCACGAAATAATCTGGATGCGCCTGAAGGAGTTTATGTTGCGGTTGGTGTCCCCAGCTGACGGCGATCGCTGTAATCCCTGCTTGATGGGCTGCCTCGACATCGCTTGCTGCATCCCCGATCATCATCGCGGGTAGGTTTGGTTGATTCACTTCGAACAATATTCGTTTGATTTTTTCCACCTTACCACCCGGGATATCCACGCCATAGATTTTTTGAAACGCATGGGCTAACCCATAATATTCCAGAAAATGCTGGATGACGGTCGTGGTGTTGCCACTGACAATCGCGAGAATGGAATTGTTGGTTAACTTTTTAACTACATCTGCCATACCGGGAAAGATTGGGCAAGGAATCGGGCTTGTTTCAAATAGTTCGATCATCTTTTGGACATACCGATCGATTTCCGTTTCAGAAATGCCAATCTGTCTCCCTAAATTCGCAAAACTCATTGGTTGTAAGACTTCTAAATCTTGCAGCGTTGTGTGATGATGTATTCCTAACTCGGCCGCAACCTCATCCGAAAATCGCAACATATCTTCGAGGGTATCCCCGAGGACGCCGTCGAAGTCAAAAATGACAATGCGTTTGAATGGTTTCGATGACACTGGTACGCTTCCTCTAATTGTATAAGATACATGAAATTATACCCGAATTAAACTTGCGCTTGATTGGGTTGGGCTGTGTTCGCGAATTTCCAAAACAACCCGAAACCGATTAATCGCACCAAACCGCTGATGAATAAGGCGCTTGGGATGCCAAGCAGGTCGCCTAACCAGGCGCTTAACATCGGTGCGAGGAATGAGGATAATTGTGTCAATGTTTGGGCAATGGCAACAAAGATAGGACTCATATCCTCCGGAATAGTTTTCATTAGCTCATCAAAAAAGACGAGATCGATGCCAGCCTGAAAAAAGCCGGCAATTCCTGCGATGGCCGCAATGGATTGTACGTTTTGAATCCGGGAAATTAACATGGGATAAAGAGACATGCTAAAGGTTGAGATCAAGAGGACAAAACGAGAACCTCGTTGACGGGAGGCATGTGTCCAATAAAAATAACCGATAAGTAAAATCGAGGTCTGCGCGGTATTGATCAAACCAATCCAGGCATCACTTGCGCCAACAACCCGCACAAAATAAAGCGGAAAAAGGGGTGTGGCTAACGTAACTCCAAGCAGGTACACAAAACGGATGGAAACAAACCGAACAAAAGGGATTTCTATTTTCAGTCTTGCGTATAGCAGCAACAGCCGTTGCTTGAAATTGTTGACTTGGTATTCGGCAGGGATATGTCTATCAGGGAGTATGATATGGGATGAATAATAAAAACTGATCAAACTACCAACAGAGAGCAGGAAAAACATGATTTGATAGTTTAATGGGAATGGGAAATGCTCTAATAATTGACCAGCTAAAGCGGTTGTTAGGGCAGTAGTAATCCCTAAAATAGACCAGCGGCGGCTCATCAAATCATAGCGGTGCTCTGCGCCAGCTACACTGCTCATAACAACATTAAACGAAACAGCAACCACGGTTTGGGGTAAGGTCACCACCGCCCATAAAACCAGAATAGCTTTGATTAAAATAGCATTCGGCACCAGTCCGATTAATAGCGCAGTTAATGCATAGGAAGACAGCACCATCAGACGGGCTGCGCTGAAATAAGGCACAATGTTGGGCCGGTTTTGTAAAAATCGCCCGATAAAAATCCCCAACAACAAACCGGTTAAAGCGGGCATACTGGTTAGATATCCCACTTGTTGGCTGGTAGCACCTAAGCGGGTGAGAAAAACCGGCAGGAAAGGTGCAGCGGCGCTGGCTAACCCGACTCCAATTGCATCAATCTGGACATTGATGAAGTTCCGCCCTTGGATTGGATTAACATCTGCTGGTACAAAGAGACGACGAAATTTCCCAAACCTTATTGTCTTCATGCAAGCGTTGATTATATGCGGTTTTAGCGGAAAAAGCTATTTCTTAAACTAAAGCAACGGTTTCCCCCATAAAAACCAGAAAGGTGGGTTGGGGAACTCAACTTCTAATTCGCCATCCCAAATGAAATGATCGAGATGAAAAGAAGGGCGCAGAATCTGATCATACAAATCTAAATTCACCGTATTTTTTGTTGCGACTTGGCTGATTTCCTGTTGTAATAATTCCAGCATCACTCGATGCCGTACTTCGTAGGTATAACGATCACTATTTTCGTGCGGGTTGGCGAGTAATTCGCTGAGATATGTTTGCCATAAATTACCCCGATTTTGCATTTCCCGGACAGTTTTGTTCTCCCAGGCTTGGCGCCAATGCTGGCGAATAGAATAGATCTCTTCTTCAATTTTAGCTAAGTCCATTCGAGCGGGATGATAATAAGCATAACCGTGTGCTTTTTTAAGTGATAAAAGCAGTGTGCCTAAGGAAAGACTTGGGTAGGATGGTTCATCCCGTTGCGTTGGGATAAAAACCAAACGATATAGCTCGGAACTCAATAAATAATTTTCCAGTTGGGGGAGAACGGCTTGAAGAAAGCGGATTTCGTAAAGGTATTTATCCATTATTCTTTGGTCAGGTTTAGCTATTGAATTTTTTGTCAAACCATCAATCGCAGTGGTTCTTCAAGATACTTTGCTAAAACCTGCAAGAAACGGGCTGCCTCGGCGCCATCGGATATGCGATGATCTACCGAAATCGTCACGTTCATTCGCTGTCGTATTTGAATTTCGCCATCTACCACAACCGCTTTGGGGGTGACAGAACCAACCGCCAATATCGCTGCCTCGGGGGGATTGATGATTGCGGTAAAATGCGTGACATCAAACATCCCCAGATTGCTGATGGAAAAAGTAGACCCTTCAATGTCTTCCGACCGCACTTTTCCTTGGCGAGCTCGATCTACTAAAGCACGTATCTCACTGGATATTTGGCGAATGCTTTTCTGATCGGTATATTTGCAGACAACCGTGATTAAACCGTTTTCCAATGCCACTGCAACACCCACATGGATAGACCCATGCTGAATGATCTCCCCCTTCTCCTCATCTATTGAAGCATTTAGATTCGGAAATTCCTTTAGACTCAGCGCAACTGCCCGCACAATAAAGTCATTTACCGATATTTTTTCCCCTTCTGGAAGGAGATTATTGATGTCCTTGCGCAATGCTATCAGGTTTTCAACATCTACTTCGTGGGTTACAAAGAAGTGCGGAACGTTCTGAACGGATTGAACCATCCGTTTGCCGATGATGGAGCGCAGTTTGGTAAGCGGAATGTGCTGATCCAGTCCAGGAGTAAAAGCGGCAGGACTGACTGGTTCGGATACCAAAGCCGGTGCCACTGTCTCGGATGCCATACGTCCTTTGAAAGCAAGATAAGATTCGACATCCACTTTGGTTATCCGACCTTGAGGTCCACTCCCCTTTATTTGTCCCAGATCAATACCTGCTTCACGCGCTAAACGCCGGGCTAAAGGAGAGGCACGGAGTTCTTTAGCGGTGGTTTGCATTTCGATAGCAGGAGAAGGATTTTGGGAGGGTTGTGCTTCCTGCTCCTTTTCACTTCCCGCCGCAGGAACGGCTTCTGCACTAATTTCTTTTTTCGTATCGGATTGGATGGATTCACCTGGCTGACCGATGATGGCGATTGGAGTATTCACTGGAACAACACTGCCTTGTTCCACTAATTGGCGCAGCAAAACCCCGCTTGCGGTTGATTCCACTTCCACAGTGGCTTTGTCCGTTTCGATTTCAGCTAATACTGCGCCTTTTGTTACGTCCTCACCTTCTGCAATAACCCAGCGCACCAGTGTCCCCTCTGCCATATCAAAGCCTAACTTAGGCATCGTTATTATTTCAGCCATTAGAGCACCTCCTTAACTGCCCGAATAACATCCTCTACTTGAGGCAAAGCCATTTGTTCCAAGGTCCGGTTGTATGGTAAAGGAACTTCTTTCTGGGCGACACGTTGGATAGGAGCATCCACATAATCAAAGGCTTCTTCATAAATTCGCGCAGCAACTTCTGCACCAACTCCATACGAGCGCCAACCCTCCTCAACAATGACCGCTCGATTGGTTTTCTTGAAGGATTCGATCACTGGCTGCATATCTAACGGACGAAGGGTGCGAAGATCTACGATTTCTGCTTCGATACCCTCTTGGGATAGTTGATCCGCTGCCTTCATGGATATTTCCAGCATTTTGCTATAGGTGACAATCGTAACATCTTTCCCGGGCCGTTGGATTTTAGATTTGCCAATAGGGGTCAGATAATCTTCTTCTGGAACCTCACCGCGCGATTGATAGAGGGTGGCATGTTCGATAAACAAAATGGGGTCGTTTGAACGAATGGCGGATTTAAGCAATCCTTTTGCGTCTGCGGCTGTGCCTGGTGCTACCACTTTTAAACCGGGGAAGTGAGCAAATATCGCATCCGGAGTTTGTGAGTGCGTTGCGCCTAATTGTCTGCCTCCTCCTCCAACAGTGCGAATCACCAGCGGAAGGATGAATTGACCGCCAAACATATAATGCAATTTTGCAGCTTCATTAACGATATGATCCATTGCCGAAAAGGCGAAGTTGATGGTCATCAGTTCTGCGACGGGTCGTAAGCCTGTAAGAGCTGCACCGATAGCTGCACCAACAATGGCTGCTTCAGAGATCGGTGTATCCTTTACTCTCTTTGCCCCAAAATGATCATAGAAACCTTTCGTAACCGCATAAGTTCCACCCCATACTCCCACTTCTTCTCCTAGGATGAAAACGGATTCATCCTGTTCCATTTCTTCCCACAATGCTTGCGAAATTGCCTCACGTACTGTAATTCTAGCCATGCAGCAATCCCTCCTCTTCCGCATAGATATCCGCAAATAACGCTTCAGCAGGCGGTTCCGGACTCTCTTCGGCAAAACGTACTGCTTCCTTAACCTCTGATTCTGCTTTTTGATCTAATTCATCCAATTGCGATTCTTCGAATATTTGGTTGCTGATTAAATATTTGCGGTAAATTCCAATAGGGTCGTTCTCTTCCCAGCGTTTTACTTCTTCTTGTTTTCGATACCGTTCTGGATCACCCATAGAATGACCCCGATAACGATATGTGACGATTTCCATAAGGTATGGACCGGAACCACTGCGGATTTGCTCCAGGACTTCTTGAGCTGCTTGGCGCACTGCCAGGACATCCATGCCATCCACACGGCTGTTCGGCATGTTGTAACCAAGCGCTTTCTGGCGGATTTCGCTGACTGCCGAGGCGCGCTCCACAGCAGTGCCCATACCGTATTGGTTGTTTTCACAAACCCAAAGTACTGGCAAATTCCAGACCTTCGAGAGATTCAATGCTTCATGAAAATAGCCGATATTAGTAGCACCATCCCCAAACATGCATATGGTCACCGCTCGATGGTCTTGATACTGGTCTCCTAACGCCAATCCTGCGGCAATGGGGAGATGTGCCCCAACAATGGCGTGACCTCCCCAAAAATTTTTTGTGACATCAGCCATGTGCATGGAACCCCCCTTACCTTTTGATACACCGCTGGCTTTCCCAAGTAATTCCGCAAGTACTAATTTGGCGGGGATACCGACGTTAATTGCGACACCGTGATCGCGGTAAGCGGTGATCACCCGGTCTTGTGGTTTTCGAGCTGAGATTAAACCGGTGCTGACGGCTTCCTGCCCGATATATAGATGCAAGAACCCCCCAATTTTCCCTTGTTGATAGAGCTGGGCAGCGCTCTCTTCAACTAAACGGATGATGACCATTTGATAATAAAGTTCAAGATATTCTTCTTGAGTCATGGATTTTATACTCCGGTTGCCTATTAAATGTTATTTGCTTTCCTATCGGAAAGGTATTATAACTGGATTAATATTACTAATTGTATCAGAAATATATAAAAATTTATGCCGTTGCAATTGGACGCTTGGGGTCAGTTATCCATTCGCTCCATGAGCCAACGTATAAGCGCGCATTTCCCAATCCGCAGTATGCCAACGCAAGGACATTCAATGCTGACGTAAGTCCGGAACCGCAATAAAAAATTGCTTTGGATGGCGGAGTATCGCCCAATAAATTTTGGAAGCGTTGACGAATTTCCTCTCTCGGTTTAAAACGTCCATCAGGGTAACAATTGTCGAGGTAGGGAGCATTAATCGCACCGGGAATTCGCCCTGCGATTGGATCGATGGTTTCATTTTCTCCGCGATAGCGGTCTGCGGTGCGCGAATCAAAGACTTTCCAGGTGGGATAAAGTAATGCGGCTTTGGTATCCGCAGTGCTTGCATAAATTTCCAAATGTAACTTGGGTTTAAAACTGCGCGGTTCTCGGGTTTTAATCTGTTGGCTGATTGGATAACTTTGGGATAGCCAGGCATTCCAACCACCGTCTAGTACTGCCACTTTCTCATGCCCAAGCCAGCGCAGCATCCACCATAAACGAGCAGCTACTGCACCGCTTGCGCCAGGCCAATCATCGTAGACAACGACCTGAACATTTTCATCAATGCCTAATCGTGAAAAGAGTTGGACGGTATCTTCTACGGGGAGTAAGGGATGACGCCCTGTTTTGCCAGGGATGACCTTACCACACATCTCTTCTTCAACATGGACGAAAACGGAATTGGGAAGATGAGATTTTACATAGTCAATGCGCCCTCGTTCTGGGTTACCCAGAGTGAAACGAACATCAAATATAGCCCAGTTCTCATCATCCAAGTGCAGTAATAAGTCAGCCGGAGAGATTAAAGTTGTGTAATCCATCCATCCTCCATGTTTATTGTTGAATTAATACCTATTATACAATGGGATAGTTTATTTAGAAAAAATGAATATTATGGTTGTCATAGTTTTAGGGTTACCATAACAGAGTTGATTAGGATAAATGTCTTCTGTTTAGATGATGTTTATCGGATACCTTGCCCTTCATTAATGTATACAATAATAGTAAGAACGGAAAAGGCTCCTGTCCTAGATAGACAACAAAAGAGATGATTATAAATGGGGTGGGTATGAGGAGGTTTGAGCTGAAAATGTTTCAGCGGCGGGTGCAGTGTTTTTCCGATTTGCATGAATCGCCGCAATCCCCGGTGTTTTTGAAAAACAAAAAAACCTGAACGAATCATAGTGCCTATCGGTAGGAGCTGCCGAATTGCCTTTAGTTGACCCAGGAGGTACAAAAATGACAAATGAAGCAAAAGAAGTGAGTGTAGAGGAGCTTTTAGCGAAAGCGAAAAAGCCTTCTGCCGATGCTATGGTATTACACCCGTTTTACCGTGGCAAAATTGAAACGACATTGAAATGTTGTGTGCGGGATTTTAATGATTTTGCAATCTGGTATACGCCCGGTGTTGCTGCACCATGCCGAGCCATTGAAGCGAACCCAGAACTGGTCTATGAACATACCAATAAATGGAATACCGTGGCGGTTGTATCCGACGGCACGCGCGTTTTAGGTTTAGGGGATATTGGACCAAAAGCCGGACTGCCGGTGATGGAAGGAAAAGCCTTACTATATAAGTATCTAGGGGGTGTCGATGGCGTTCCGGTGATGATTGACACAAAGGACCCGGAAGTTATTATTAACACCGTTTTGTTGCTGCAACCCGGTTGGGGTGGGGTTAACCTCGAAGACATTTCTCAGCCGAAATGTTTTCGCATTTTAGACACCTTACGCGAGAAAGCGGAAATTCCAATTTGGCATGATGACCAGCAAGGCACAGCCACGGTGACCTTAGCGGGGTTAATCAATGCCTTGAAAATTGTTGGAAAGAAAATGAGTGAGGTCAGCATCGCTTTTATTGGCGCGGGTGCTTCCAATGTTGCTATTTCTCGATTAATCTTTGGTGCAGGAGCGGATCCGGGGCGGTGTTATATGGTGGATAGTAAGGGGATTTTAGGAAAACACCGCAAAGACTTAGAAATGCGAAAAGCCGAATTTGTCGATAAATGGCGGTTATGCAATATCACCAACACAGTAGGTCGCGAAGGCAACATTCCGGATGCAATCAAAGGCGTTGACGTGGTCATCGCCCTTTCTCAGTCGGGACCGGGTGTGATTGCCGCCGAGTGGATTTCCACTATGGCGAAGGATGCTATTGTGTTTGCTTGTGCTAACCCGGTTCCAGAAATCTGGCCCTGGGAGGCGAAAGCTGCTGGAGCACGCATTGTGGCTACGGGACGTTCTGATTTCCCCAACCAAGTGAATAATTCCCTTGGTTTCCCGGGTATTTTCCGCGGGGCGTTAGATGTACGAGCACGCACAATCACTGACGAGATGTGTTTTGCAGCTGCGAACGCTTTGGCTGATCACATTGGCGATCGATTAGATGAAGAACATATCCTACCGAACATGGATGATTGGGAGGTATTTCCCCGCGAGGCAGTTGCTGTAGCAATGAAAGCCCAAGAACAAGGGGTAGCTCGCTTATCCCTCAGCCATGACGAATTGTACCAACATGCCCATCAAATCATCAAACGCTCGCGTGATTTGACGCACATGATGATGAAAGATGGTTTTATCGCTCCACCGCCAGTTTAATTTGTGGGCGTATCGGTGATAATATGGATAAGAATTGGATCAAGCTCAACTAAGTATCTTACGGAGGATTAGATTATGTATGATTTAATTATCGTCGGAGGAGGTCCAGCTGGACTGACGGCAATGATTTATGCCATTCGCAAGCGTTTAAATGCCTTGCTGGTATCGAAAGATTTGGGCGGAAAAACGATGTGGCGGTTGGAGTTACCCTGGGTGGAAGAATACCAGGTCATTAAGGGCTTAGAAGTAGTCAACAAGTTCAAGAGCGAATTAGAATATTTGAGCTTTGCTCGCCACATGGAAGCGGTCGAGAAGGTGGAAAAGCGAGGTGATATCTTTACGGTCATCACCAAAGGGGGAGGAGAACTAACCGCTAAAGCGGTTATTATCGCCAGCGGCACGAAACAAAAGCGGATAGGCGTGCCCGGTGAGAAAGAGTTTCTCATGCGTGGATTGTGTTACTCCGCTTTGAGTTATGCTCCGTTATTTATTGAACGTAAAACCGCAGTTATTGGAGATGGAGATCTCGCTTTGCGCTCAGCAGCCGAGTTAGCCACTGTTGCCCAACATGTGACGCTGGTGGGTCTTTCCGCAAAATCATTAGGGACTACCCTTGGCCAAAAGCTGCAACGCTCTGAGAATGTCCATATTTTGCAGGATTATCAAGTACTAGAGGTCAAAGGGGATCGCTTTGCAGATAAATTAGTGGTAAAAAGTCCGAGCGGAAAAATTGAAGAATTGGATGTAGAGGGGACTTTTGTTGAAATGGGATTAATTCCCAATTCCCAGATGGTTGAAGGCTTGGTAGCATTAGATGATCAGGGGCGGATTTGTGTGGATTGCTTTTGCCGTACCAACGTCACAGGTATTTTTGCTGCCGGAGATGTAACGGATATTTTTGCAGAACAAGTGCTCATTGCAGTAGGGGAGGGTGCTAAAGCTGCATTAAGCGCATATGAATACTTGCTGCCTCAATTGTAAAAGTTAAACGAATAAAAAAGGCTGCTTTCGAGCAGCCTTTTTTATATAAGGATTGCGTTACTAAAAAAGGTTTACCCAATTATCCGCTGGTGATTGGGGCTAATTGAGCCCAAACTGCTAGATGATCAGAAAAATGATACGCTCGGTCAATACCCGAGGCGAGGATTGCCCATTTCGGTTCGCGTTGGATAAGAAAGATATAGTCCAACCTCTGCTGAATTTTTTTTCGGAAGGGAAGGTTAAGGGAATGGGTAAATGGATGAGAGAACGTCGGGTTTATATTCCGCAGGGTGTCAATCCATATCCGTTGTATCCGTGCGATACGGTGAGTGTGTTCTGCTGCGTTGAAATCTCCACCAAGGATTGTGCTGTGATCTTGTCCCTCAATCCAAGATTGAATTTGTTCGATCTGATGGCGGTTTTGCCAAGGTGTGATACTGAGATGAGTAGATATTGCCAGAATCTTTCCGCATGGGGTGGCGATTTGAGCAGCTAATGCCTGACGGTGAACAAAGGGGTGAAAGGCTGATTTTAAAAATTTTTGTTCGCTGTGCAGGATGGGAAAACGACTGAGTACCGCTACTCCCTCTTCAAAATGGAGCCATTGCCGGTCTCCGTTAGTGCGGGCGTAGGCAACATTCATTTGTAGCTGATCGGCTAACCAGCCATGCACCTGACTTGTATCGGTGTGCATTACTTCCTGCAAAAGTAAAATATCGGCTTGTTTCTCTTTGACCAGTTCAACAAACTTTTGCAGGCGCTCGAAGGGGAAATTACGTTTGGGCCAAGTGTGGCATAGATTGGCGGAAAGGATGGTGATCGACTGGCACTGGTCGAGTTGGGTGATTTGGTTATTAATTTCTACTGATACATTAGTTTGAAGGATAGAACGAATACGATTAAACAAAATTACTTTCCTATTGAATACCTGATAATCAAGATTTGCTTCGAGGGGTAATTTATACCACAGAATTAGATATGAGACCTTACAATGTTGAAAGATGAGAATACATTAACCTCCATGAAATGAATGGGTGGATACTATTCTTTACTAGCGAATTGGAAATATATGCATGCGAAAAAGATCATAATTCGAAATCTACACCCAATACTCGGTTTCTAAAAAGGTGAATAAGTAAAAAGAAATCCGCGTTCCTCTGCGTTCATCCGCGTCCCAATTTCTTAACATTCATTCACCAAAAAATCCGCATTCTTCCGCGTGAATCCGCGTCCCAATTTCTTAACATTCATTTACCAAGAAATCCGCGTTTTTCCGCCTTCATCTGCGTCCTGATTCCTAAATATTCATTTAACAAGAAATCCGCGTTCTTCCGCGTGAATCCGCGTCCCAATTTCCTAATATTCATTCACCAAAAAATCCGCGTTCCTCCGCGACCATCCGCGTCCCAATTTCCAAAATATACTTTACCAAAAAATCCGCGTTTTTCCGCGACCATCCGCGTCCCAATTTCTTAACATTCATTCACCAAAAAATCCGCGTTCTTCCGCGACCATCCGCGTCCCAATTTCCTAATATTATTTCACCAAAAAATCCGCGTTACTCCGCGTCTCAATTCCTAAACATGTCTCATATTCGAAAGAATAAAAAATTACCCCCTCCCTACATCTTTGACCATTCGGGAGGGGGGTATATTTATTTTTGACGGTCTCTCTTTGGCGGAAGATGGACCTCGCGAAATCCTAAAAGAAAATTCGGTACCACTGTGCGTGGGAATTTAGGCCAGGTGATGACTACTACGGTCACAATCCATACAATTAACCATATCCCCTGTTTAGGAGCTATGGTCAGTACTATCCAGAGAAAATAACCGTAGACGGGTGCTTGAAAAAGGTTGCCTAAAGAGAACGGGATACCGATCCATAAAAATAAAACACTCCAGATAACCAGATAGATCCATCCTATCCAAGGATTCAAGAGATGGGCAGCAACCAGATAAATCAATAACCCGGCTGCTACGGACATATCGACGAGTAAATCATGATCGCCGATCCAGGTGTGGTACTGGCGGCTACTACGGCGAGCCAGATTCCCATCCAAAAAATCGCCAACCCAATCGGTTAACATTAACCAAATAACGAGGGCTAATGCATCGCTTCCATGGCTAACGCCCAGCCAGACCATGAAAATGGCAATCCCCAAGCGAGTAAAGGTAATGAGATCTGCGATTTGTTTTGCAACAATCATCGTTCACCTCCTCATTTCATGGAATGTTTCCCGATATGGGAAAAATCTATTTTTGAGTTCTTCGAAAAGCTTAAGTATCACCTCCTAAGACATGGTTGGTTGGCGGACAACTAACACAGAGCACTTTGCATAGTGAATTAATTTTCGGGAGACACTTCCCAGTAACCAGGCGGAGACACGGCTCAATCCACGCGAACCAGCGACAATTAAATCGACCTGTTTCTCTTTTGCAAATTGTAAGATTTCAGTGGCAGCATCACCGCGTTTTAATGCTGTCTGAGCTTTAAATCCACTATCACGGAGGATATTGACGGATTTCTCTAGCAATTCCTCCGCTTGGATTTCTTCCTCACTTTTTTCGCCTTCAGCGGGGCGGCGCGGAGGTATGGGTGGTAAAGGCGCACTGCCCATCCCCCACGCAGCGGTGGCAAAATCCTCTGGATACCAGGGCGGCATGACATGGATAACCGTGATACGGGTATGATGTGGTATGGGAAATTGTGCCAGATAATTAATAGCGTTCCATCCGGCTGTGGAGCCATCATTTGCCACAAGGATATGGTGCAACCCTTCATAAGGTGCCCTGACGATTAATACAGGGCAATTCCCATATTCGACAATTTTTTGGGCGACACCACCCAAAAAGATTCCGAAAGTTGCCCGCAATCCTACTGCGCCTAACACGATCAGATTGATTTTATTCCTTTCAGCAAAATCCAGGATGGTCTCTGCGGCATCGCCGGTTTTGATTTCTGAATCGACGCGCACACCGCGTGCTTGTAATTGTTGACAGGAGATCTCTAGTTGTTCTTTTAGTGATGGATAATGATTGATTTGAGTCGGTGGGAAAACTGCCAGAGCGGAGACATGGCTTTCAGTTGGTAGATCTAAATCACAGATTAATTTCGCTGCAGCATACGCATGTTCGGATCCATCATCCCCCAGTAAGATATTCCAGGTATTAACGCCTACACTCTCACCCATCGCCAACCTCCTTTCTTAGAAATCTGGCTGATTTGGTTGAGGCTTGTTGGCAGGATTTGAATACTACCTATCTACTATTACTATAACAAAAAATAGGGGAAAATGCAACAGGTTTTATTTTTATCTTGGAAAAAAGGTACTTTTTTGTGTGACAAAACTCACTAGTCAGTTTATTTAGATACAGGTATATTGATATTTGAGCTAATATGGCTCCCTTGTATTATTCCCTTACGACAGAGGAGCAGAATGTGAGCCTTACAATACTTTCAAAAACAGCTTTTCAAGATTTTGTAGCCCGTCTGCTGCCAGACTATCGTGTAGTTGGACCGGTGCCTCATGATATTGGATATTCCTTTGAAGAAATTCATGACCCAAGTGAATTGCAAATGGGATATCCTACAACGATTTTGCCACCGAAAAAGTGGCTCCTTCCAACCAAGGAGACCCTTTTCAAATTTACGCGCGTTAATGGTGGCGTGATCGAAGACCCACCCGAGACACCGCCTACTGTAATTCTCGGGGTCCATACCTGTGATTTACATGCTATCCAATTGCTCGACACGGTATTTTCAAGTGGGCAGTATGATATCCACTATATGGAGCGGCGCAAGAAGACACTGATCATCAGCATTGAGTGTTTAGCCCCGTGCGATGAACATTCTTTCTGCAAAGACATGGGCACTCTGACAGCCGACGAAGGTTATGACCTTCACCTTACCGATTTAGGCGATGCCTATGCAGTTGATGTAGGTACCCAGGCAGGCGCCGAATTGCTGCAAAAATATTCCTCTTCGACAACTGCAACAAAGGAGGAAATCCAAAAGTTAAATGCAGTGATCAGCGCCAAATGGCCAAAGTTTTCTTACCGTTTAGATTTTGATGTCAGTGAACTTTCCTCAATAATGGAATTGAGTATGAAGAGCCCATTGTGGGAAGAGCTAGGCAATCGCTGTTTAGCTTGTGGTTCCTGCACCAATGTCTGTCCGACTTGTTTTTGCTTCGATGTAAAAGACGAAGTAGAACTGGATTTGGTGACAGGACAACGGGTAAGAAATTGGGACTCATGCCAGTTGGATGATTTTGCCACTGTGGCAGGTGGTCATAATTTCCGCGCTAGCCGAGCCTTACGCCAACGGCATCGCTTTATGCGTAAAGGAAAATATATTCTCGATGCCCATAAGCACCTTGGTTGTGTTGGGTGTGGACGCTGTGCGCGAGCCTGCCTAGTTGATATTACGCCGGTGAGTACATTTAATGAGCTTTACCGACAACAAGAAGCTGGGAGTCATTAACCATGGTAGCCATAGCTAGTTATCCACAAACAAAAACTGTAACGAGTACGGATCGTGATATCTACGCTCCGGAAATGGGAACCATTATTGACATTCGACCGCTGACCGCCCTGGAAAAAGTTTTTACAATTCAATTGCCGAAAGGGCGTTCTTTAGGTCATCGCCCCGGTCAATTTATGGAAGTATCCGTTTTTGGTATTGGGGAAGCGCCGATCAGCATTAGCAGTTCACCCAGCCGCAGCAACGGCACATTTGAATTGTGTGTTCGCAAGGTGGGCGATGTCACCACTGCACTGCACAATTTGAAAGTGGGTGATAAAGTTGGTTTGCGCGGACCGTTCGGACGGGGATTCCCGTATGAAAACTTTCGCGGGAAAGATATTTTGTTTGCCCCCGGCGGTTTAGGATTAGCACCCTTGCGCTCCTTGATCAACCAAGTTTTGGACGAAAGAAACCTATATGGAAGAGTGATCATTTTATATGGTGCACGAAATCCAGGTGAATTACTTTTCAAAGATGAATTAAAGGCATGGAGCGAGCGGGATGATGTTGAACTCATGCTGACGGTGGATCGTGGTGATGAAACTTGGACGGGTAATGTGGGTGTGATCACTACCTTATTCAAATATGTCTCAATTTATCCGCGCAACACGGTTGCCATCACTTGCGGGCCACCAGTAATGTACCGCTTTGTTCTGATGGAGTTTTTTGGCAAGGGTATTTCTGAAGGTAATATCTATCTTTCTCTAGAAAGAAAGATGAAATGCGGCGTAGGTAAGTGTGGACATTGTCAAATCAATAATGTTTATGCTTGCCAATCTGGCCCGGTATTCCCCTATAAAGAAATTAAGGGGCTGGAGGAGGCATTATGAGCAGCAACGGTAAACCAAAAATCGCTTTTTTTGATTTCACAAGCTGCGAAGGTTGCCAGCTCACCGTGGTTGATTCGCTTCAGGACCACCCAGAATTATTAAATGTGGTGGAAATCGTCCAATTCCGGGAAGCGATGACCGAAAAAGGTGAAGATTACCAAATTGCTTTTGTGGAAGGTTCTTGCACCAGAGCGAGTGATGAACCGCGATTAAAGAAAATTCGCGAACAAGCTGCCATTGTCGTCGCGTTAGGCGCCTGTGCTCACCTTGGAGGAGTGAACGCACTCAAAGCCCTCCATCCATTGGATGAAGTACGGAAGTATGTCTATGGCGACAAAGCCGATTGGTATGAAACCTATGATACCAGACCAATCAGCGCAGTGATTGATGTCGATTACGC
>DAOTVW010000094.1:0-2779 GCA_034436035.1 Anaerolineales bacterium | reverse complement strand
GGCTTGATGGTTGCTTCGCACTGTGAAGGTCGACCAAGGTTTTTGGGTGTAGAAAACGTACACCAGGGCACTTTTCACTTGGTTTTCTTCAGCTATTTTCTGCATCAACGCCTCTTTGCTTTGCCCTTTTTCGCTGTCATAGAACTTTCCAGATAACGAATGGGCTGCCCGGCTTCGTTTGCCAACTGCTCAGCGTGTGATTTGATTTTCTGGCTGACTTCTTCAACATAAGATTTGAAATCTTTTAGCAATAAACCTTGCCGGTTCAGAAAACGAACAAAAGCGCCCTTTGGATAGAGCCTCGTCAGATGACCCTTGAATATCATTCGATCGAAAGTCGTTAATGAACCAAGCAGAGAATTTTGGTGTATACTTAAATATATATCCATGGCCCGTCTTGTGACATAAGGGGAGGCGGTTGCTGGCTACGTTCCTGCTTTTTAATCCTGAATTATGCCATATAACAGGCCACCTTACTCATTTTTTGGTTGCAGCGGGAAGCTGCGCTATGTTCCATTATGTGAATCATTGAAAAATAATTATAGGCGGGAGTTTTTTTAACCTTGAACAAAAATTGTCCTACTCGAGCTAAAATAGATCTATGAAACAGAAAGAAATAAAAAAAGGTGAAATAGTAATTTATCAATCACCGTTTGGGCCGGAAATTCAGGTTAAATTGGAAAATGATACGGTTTGGCTTGATGCTCATTGGATGGCACAACTCTTTGATATTAATCGCCCGGCTATTGTTAAGCATATCAATAATATTTACAAATCAGGCGAATTAGATAAAAAATCAACCTGTTCCATTTTGGAACAGGTTGCTGCTGACGGCAAAATCAGAAAGATGAATTTATATAACCTTGATATGATTATCTCAGTTGGCTATCGGGTTAATTCCAAACGAGCTACTCAATTCCGCATCTGGGCTACTAAAACCCTTAAAGAGCATCTCGTTAAGGGGTATACCATCAATGAGAAACGGCTTTTACAAACGAAGAATCAGTTGCAGGAATTACAAAGCACTATCTCTTTTTTAAAGGAAAAATCCAAACATAAACTTTTAGCCGGGCAGGAGCAAGAAATTTTAGATTTACTTGCAAACTACTAAAATATAAAGTCGGGGCGGGCGGACTCGAACCGCCGACCCCCGCGTCCCAAACGCGGTGCGCTACCGTACTGCGCCACACCCCGATATCTTAATTGAGTATAATGCGAAGTATACCAAACCGTCAAGGAAATTCCCCTATGGAAGATTTCCCAATCCTTTATGAAGCCCAACACCGTAACTATCAGGAAGATATTCCTTTCTGGCTTGACTTAGTGGCTAAGGTTGGTGGCCCGGTTTTAGAATTAGGCTGCGGAAGCGGGCGAGTTTTGATCCCCATTCAACAAACAGGTGCAGTGATTTTCGGGCTAGATCGTGATCCTGGTATGCTCAGGCTACTCCGCCAGAAACAAGCTGCCCATCTTGTATGTGCGGATATGACTGCAATTCCACTCCATCTTCTCTTTCGACTCATTATCTTACCATGCAACACTTACTCAACATTGAGCGCCAACGAAAGAAAATGTCTTTTAAACCAAATCAATCGGTTAATCCATCCGGAAGGAATTTTCGGCGTTAGTTTAACTAATCCCTGGATCCTGCGCGCTGCTGCTGAATCCGCCGAGACCGAAGTTGAAGAAATCATTGCACATCCCAGCGATGGTTATCCAGTGCAAATCTCCAACGCTTGGCAACGCACTCCCGAGCAATTGATCATTTCCTGGCATTATGATCATCTATATCCCGATGGAACGGTCAAACGTTTTACCATTGAACAAGCGCATGATTTACAAACCCCTCAAGAATATGAATCGGAATTTAAACGCGCTGGTTTAGAAGCGAAAGCAAAATATGGCGATTTCAACCAATCGCTCTTCCATCGTTCATCACCCTATCTGATTTATCTACTCCAGAAAAAAGAATCACTCCCGCGCGCTTAAGCAAGATACAGAGGGGAATCCAAATTGGATATTTATGTCCGCATCATCAAAATGGTATGTTCTGCTTTTGGCGAGCTAATTTTTCTTGCGGCAGCAAACACGCGTATAACGCTCGGCTGAGCGGGGTGGCAACATTTTTTGCTCCTCCGAACCGCAGAACCGCCCCGATTAAGGCATCAAGTTCCGAGGGTTTCCCATCCATCACATCTCGTGCCATTGATGGCATGGTTTGATAAGGTGATCGATCGATAAAATCCATCCGTCGCGAGATAACCGCTTCGCTCAGGTTAATCCCGTTAGCACATGCCACCTGATAGATTTCGTGCATGAGTTGCTCCAGTAAGGTACGCGTTTGCGGAATTTCACGGATAACCCCAAGAGGCACACGCGTTACTGCTGCAAGTGCCCCAACAGAAGCAATAAACAGGAACTTATCCCATAACGCAGCATGAATATCAGAGGGTATTTCCGCGTGTAAACCAGCGCTCACAAACAATTGTCTCAATTGGATCAAGCGCGCTGTCGGTTGGTTGTCAAATTCACCAAAAGCCAGATATGGTTCAATTCCCACATGCTGGATTATCCCAGGCGCGCTAATTTGCGCCGAAATTTGACATAACCCAATGAGAACCGCTTCTTTCCCCAACGCCTCTGCTAACTGAGCGGGGGTCTCTATTCCGTTTTGGAGGGGCAAAACGATACTTTCTTTCCCCACCAATTGCTTAAGCCCATTCAATATCAAGGGGATTTGCCAGGCTTTCACAGCCACAATCACCAGATCAACCTTGCC
>DAOTVW010000093.1:0-8812 GCA_034436035.1 Anaerolineales bacterium | reverse complement strand
TGCTGGACGCAAACAAAGTCGTTCCCATTGATGTGGAAATCGATGATCAGACTTTCGCCCTGGTCATCACCGGGCCAAACACCGGCGGAAAAACGGTTTCTCTAAAAACCATTGGTTTACTAACCTTGATGGCTCAGTCCGGTTTACATATACCCGCGGCACCTGGATCAGCTTTAAGTGTTTTCGACCAGATCTTCGCCGATATTGGCGATGAACAATCCATTGAGCAATCTCTCTCTACTTTTTCCGGGCATATCAAGAACATAGTTCGTATCCTCGAGCAGGCTGATTCGCGTTCTTTAGTGATATTGGATGAACTCGGAGCCGGCACCGATCCACAGGAAGGAGCAGCCTTAGCACGCGCTATCCTCACTTTCCTTGTCAATCGAAAAATAACCACTCTTGTCACTACCCATCATCCAGAATTGAAAATATTTGCCCATATCACACCTGGAGTTACAAATGCCAGTGTAGAGTTTGATTTAGAAACCCTTCAACCCACTTATCGCCTAACCATCGGCTTACCGGGAAGATCCAACGCGATTGCCATCGCAGAGCGTTTGGGCATGCCGCCTGAGATCATCGAGCTGGCTCGCCAGGATATCAATCCACAGGAGTTACAATCCCAAGATTTGCTGGATGAAATTTACCGCCAAAGGGAGTTAACCCGCCAGGCTTATCAGCAAGCAGAAAAGTATCGCAAAGAGGTGGAAGCCCTTCGCAATGATTTATCCCATCGTTTGGAAAATATCGAAAAAGAACGGCAAGAAATTCTTAACCAGGCTGAACTAGAAGCCCAAATCATTCTCAATGAGATTCAGGAAGAGATACGGAAAACACGCAAACGGCTATCCCTTACACAACAGCCCATCGAAGAGATTAAACAAGCAGAAGAAGAGATTGCCCAAATAGAGGAAAAGGTCGAAAAACAACTACAGAAACAGCGTCGGCAAACCTCTCACATATCGAAAAAGCAAACCCACATTCCTAAATTAGGGGATAAAGTCCAATTGCGATCACTGGGAACAAAAGGCACACTCACACAAATAACTGGCGATGAAATTGAAGTACAAGCAGGAATGCTGCGCATTCGTTCAGATTTATCGGATATTATGCCAGTTATGGATGATGAAACAGAAACTGAACGCTCTATATTAATAGAGGAGCTCCCTAAAACCCAACTACCGCGAAATGATGAGGTTCCGAATTGGGAATTAGATGTACGCGGGAAAACGGTAGAAGAAGTATTGGATATTCTAGAAACCTATATCGCGTCAGCAATGGTTGCCGGTTTGCCTTTCATACGCATTATCCACGGAAAAGGCAGCGGGCGCCTCAGGCAAGCAATTCGCAGCTATTTGAAAAATAATCCCCACATCCTTTCCTTCGAAGCAGGCGATGATCGCGAAGGCGGGGAAGGGGTTACGATTGTAAAATTAAACTAATCGAGATGTCTATGCGCCGTATTTACTTAACCCTCTTTTCCATCATCCTCTCCTTCATTGCTATCGCAGCTTTGCTATTTACGGTGAAGCAAGGACAAGCATCCATCAACCCGCCTCCTTCTTCAAATGGGTTCGATCAACAATTATTATCCAAGCTCCATCCTGCCCTCCTCCGCATGCTTAAAGATAATACACCAGACGAAATGTCGCGCATTATCGTGGAATGGAAGCGCTCCGATAAAATTTATCAGCAACCTGTTCAACTTTTATCTCCATCCCGAGTAAATCAGAGACAAGCATTCGTCGCGGCGTTAAAGACAGATATGGAAAACCAAACAGAAGAGTTGATGCGCGTACTCGATCAAGCTCAACGCAAGGGACAAGTGAAAGATGTCCAACGCTTCTGGATTAGTCCAATCATTTCCTTGAAAGCAAATCCAAAAATTATCCGTGAATTAGCTCTCAGAGATGATGTCGCTTTCATCCGTCCCGACGAAAAAATTGTGTTACAGGAGGATTTTTCCACTGTGACACCCACATCCATGACCTCATCAGATGCATGGCTTAGCAACCTGGATATGATCGATGTAGACAAAGTTCAAGAGCTTTTTGGTTTTAATGGGAACGGAGTTGTGGTAGCAAACATAGATACTGGAGTGGATTACTATCATCCCGCTCTGATGAAGAAATATCGGGGTTACAATGCCAATGGCGTCCCCAACCATCAAGGTAATTGGTATGTCGTGACTGGTGAACCGTATATTTACCCGGGAGATGGTTATGGGCACGGGACTCACACAATGGGCACCATTCTTGGTGATGATGGGGCAGGACAACGCGTCGGCGTGGCACCTGGAGCAAAGTGGATTGCGGTAAAAGCGTTCACAAACCAGGGCTATACCTACGAATCATGGCTTCATGCTGCCTTCCAATGGGTGCTTGCACCGGCTGATAACCCTGCTCTCGCACCCGATATTGTCAATAATTCTTGGGGTTCTGATAACGGATCAGATGAACGTTTCCGTGATGATGTCAAAGCACTTCGAGCCGCAGGTATCTTTACCGTATTTTCAGCTGGGAATAATGGTCCATACGCAGGGACAATAGGTAGTCCGGCAAGTTATCCGGAAGCATTTTCGGTTGGAGCTGTGGACTCTGTGAAGCTTCCAGCAAGCTTTTCTTCGCGCGGACCAAGCCCCTGGAACGAAGTAAAACCGGAAATAAGTGCACCCGGTGTGAATATCCTCTCTTCTTATCCTGGCGGCGGTTATATCAAAATGAGTGGAACTAGCATGGCAGCACCGCATGTAGCCGGTGTAGCCGCGCTATTAATTCAGGCTAATCCAAATTTATCAGTCGATCAACTTGAGCAAACGCTTATCAGCAGCGCCGAACCACTCGGAAGCAATATTCCGAATAATGACACCGGCTATGGGTTGGTCAACGCTTTCACCGCAGTTTTGCAAGTAACCCAAAACGGCGTCTTACAAGGAAGTGTTGTCTCAGCTGAGAACAATCAAGGAATTCCATACCCAACGGTAACTATCACTAACCGAGACACGCTAAACCCAATTCAAATTGTCATCTCCGGTAATGGAAATGGTTTTTATCAAGTGGCACTACTGCCCGGTGTTTACGATATCACCTTTTCTGCATTCGGTTATGAATCAAAAACGATCTATAGTCAATCCATTATCACAAACCAAGCGACCACTGTAAATGTATCTCTCACACCGATTCAGAGTGCAATCCTGAGCGGAAAAGTGCTGGATGCCGTTAACTCTACTCCTCTTTCTGCAACAATCCATGTGGAAGGCAGCCCTATTCAATTACAGACAAATCCTGCGAACGGAGAGTATCAATTATCCTTACCAAGCGGAACCTATACATTGACTGTACGATCTGACGCACACCGCATTATTCATGCAAGCCAGACGGTTCAATCTGGGCAAACCTATTATCGAGATTTTACGCTTGATCCAGCCCCCAACATTCTCCTTGTTGATAGCGGTGCCTGGTATTACAGCAGTGAAATTGATTATTACGAAAAAGCTCTCCAACACCTCGACTACCCTTATCACAAATGGACGATCTACAGCCCCTTTGGCTCAGCCGGTATACCCGACGATCGGCCAACAACTTCCACTTTAGCTGCTTATGATCTGGTCATTTGGTCTGCACCGATGGATTCTCCCGGCTTGCTAAATCTGGGCACGGTCATATCCTCCTATCTCACTTCAGGGGGAAATCTGTTGCTCAGTGGAGAGGACATTGCTTACTTTGACGGGGAAGGACCCAGCTACAATCCACCACAACCCTATTTTGAAAAGCTATTTGGTTTGAGATTTCATAATGAAGGCAATGTAGAACCACTATACGGTGTCCCCAAAACTCCTTTTGCTGGCAGTTATCTTGAGTTAAACACCGCAGATAGCGCCCAAAATCAATATACACCCGATTCGGTTGATATTCTCAATGATGCCCAGGCTCAACCGATTTTGCGTTGGTCGGATGCAGAAATTGGAGGCACGATTGCTCAGGCTTGTGTCCCGTATAAAGCCATGTGGCTTGGTTTTGGGTTGGAGGGTAGTGGGCCAAGCACTAATCGAATGGATTTTCTCGATAAAGTGCTCTCTTGGTTTCCATCCTCCAGACCTTCATTCTCATTCGTAAGCAGCGCCAAACGATACGAAACCATTTCCACCCCCGGCACAATGATTACCGCCACGTTTAACATCATCAACAACGGAACTCAAGCGGATACGTATGATTTAAATCTGAGTGGTAATACCTGGCCTTCCTCGCTTCTATTATCCAATGGCACATCCTTCTCAGATCACACTAATTTGACCATCCCCGCCTGTCAATCCCAGATTTTAACAGCCACCATTCAAATTCCCTCAGATGCATTGCGGGATGAAAGCTCTGACTTAATGCTCAATATCATAAGCCAAAATAATCCAACATTAACATCTACGCTTACTGCAACAGCCAAAACCCCCGCTCCGATCTTAGTTGTTGACGATCAACTCTTTTACGACCATCTCCTGGAATACACCTCCGCTCTAGAACAATTAAATAATCATTACGATATTTACAAAACCAATGGATTTTACAGCGTGCCTACATCAACGCTTACCCGCTATCCAATGATTGTTTGGGTTACCGGTTATGATTGGTACTCAACCCTTTCGCAAGATGACGAGAAACGACTAACCAAATTCCTTGACCAGGGAAATGGCTTATTACTTTCCAGTCAGGACGTGCTGGATATCCGCGGAGTAGATGATTTCTTCCGTACAAAAATGGGCGTCGCGGGAGCAACCTTATCCGTGACACCAACCGTAGCCATCAACACTCCCGATAACTCACTTCATTTGCCCCCTAAACCTGCCCCCTTGACTTTTCCTTTCCCAAATTGGGGAGATGCAATCTTAGCGACTGAAAACACAGAAGGTATCTTATACGACGAAAATCTCAACACCATTGGGATCCTTCACGCCAACGAGAATGCCCGCAGTGCTTTTTTTGCATTCCCGCTTGAAACAATGCCGAATACACCCCGTGAAGAGCTTATCAATCGGGCTCTCTTCTACCTCAGTCCATTTGGGAATACCCGCTTTATCCTTCCCGGGGCAGCCAAAAGCGGTGCCGAGATGCCAATCGAGATTCAGTTACAACGTCGCACTCCCACCCAAGGCATCAATCAAATGGTCTTTCCGCTCCCGAATAATATAACAATTAGCAGCATTTCCGGGGATTGGAGTTATGATTCAACGAAAAATGCTCTTATTTGGCAAGGCGAACTTCAAGAAAACCAAACCATCCCCTTAAAGGCCTCATTAAGGATTCCTGCAGCTATTCCCACCGATTCACCGTTATTACTCACCTTTCAATTTTATGACGAAAAAGGCTCCCTCATCAATTATCAAGTGGCTATCCCAATTAACCAATCCGCATTTGTGTTTCATCAAGAGTGGTATCCGCATAGCGCTCAACCGGGTGATATCATTACCCTCACTCTACGCATAACAAACACAGGCAGTATAGCAGATAGCCTTAACCTGACAGAGACCCTAAAAGATGGATTACAGTTAATTCCCGTATCGCTTCATGATCAAAATGGAACCTTCGACTTCCATCCTCAAGGCTTTCACTGGCAGACCACCCTTTCTCCTGATGAAGCTGTAACACTCCGCTATCAAGCGCGTGTCACGCAAACAAAGCCAGGCGGTTTTCTTTTTGCGCGCAGTGATTGGCAATCCTCTTTTGACAAATGGCTAGCCTATGCCCGTATCGATCTGCCTTGGATATATTATTTCCCGTTTATTGGAGCTCCATGATTCCTGGAATATTCATTGGATAAATCCAATCTCTAAAAAGTTCGAAATTTTATGAAAAATCCGTTCAATTCTCCATCTTTTAATGTTCCAGGACGCTATCTGCTGGCTCTTTCTATCATCCAACTTTCTTTATTGATGTGCCGCTTTTCACCATCAGTTCTTTTCCCAACTGCAACACCAACTTTCACTCCTACATTCACCGCTACCGCAACATCAACCAACACGCCAACCATCACTCCTACATTCACCGCAACCATCACACCTTCACCAACGGTCACCCCTACTCCCACTCCGCTTCTATATGCACAAACCGGCACACCTCTGCCAGTTGGTTTTGCGCCATTAGATGCCACAACAGCGCCGTTTAGCTCTGGCATTATTGAATTCCATCAATCTCCCTTAGTGGACTTTAAATGGCATCCTAACGGGCAGCTTCTAGCAGCAGGCACGAATAATGCGGTGTTATTGATGGATCCTTATCATCCGCAAGACCTGCAAACCATTCAAGTTGGTGATGGATTGACCAGTTTTGATTTTAGCCCAGATGGTAGAATTTTAGTCAGTGGTCATCGTTATGGAACCGATCCAGAAAATTACTACGGTAATGTCCAGGTCTGGCTGGCCCCCCAATATCCTCGCATGGCTTTTTTTGGAAACCAGCGTCCGGTAAGCGCCGTAAAATTTACACCGGATGGAAAAACGCTCGCAATCGCTTATGCCAGCCCTACTTACGAAGATAATTCTATTGAATTTCGGAACACACTAACCTATGAGATCACCGCCACGCTTCAAACTGGAACTGTGCTGTGGATCACATTTTCGCCGAATGGATCAAAACTCGTCTCCATTCCCGATCGCTATTCCGCAAAAGTATGGGATGTTGAAAAACAAAAATTGCTTTATCACTTACCAACCTCCTTTAGCGGCGCGATAAATTGTGCAACATTTTCAGAAGATGGAACTTTGTTGGCAACCGGGCATTATGATGGATTAATCAATATTTGGAATGCCACCACAGGGGAAAAAATTCGCACCCTCAATGCAAATGCACTAGTGGAGAGCCTTGCTTTCAGTCCAAATGGACAATTGTTAGCGGCCGGTTTAGGGTATCAATCCAGTGATATTCAACTTTGGTCAACGAGTAGTGGGGATTTATTACGTGTCCTTCCAGGCCATATTCACGCGGTACAGTTTTTAGCATTTTCGAAAAACACCACCCTCCTCACCTCAGCATCGTATGATGGGATAATTCGTTTATGGGGTATCCGCCCTTAACCGCCTTCTATCTCATCCCATTTTTCCCACCTCGCGCCTTGATTCGCTTTGACACTAAAGATAGATGGTTCAATCCCAAACCGAGATAAATAAGCGCTACTTAATTGCTCGATAAATTCATCTACTGCGTCTTTTTCCACCATATTGACTGTACATCCCCCAAAGCCGGCTCCGGTTAATCGAGCGCCAAAACATCGTGGATGATGATGAGCTTGGTCTACCAAAAAATCTAAGTTGGGATGGCTCACCTCATAATAATCCCGCAGACTGTAATGGCTGGCATACATTAACGCCCCAAAAGATCGATAATCATTCCGTTGCAATGCAGTAACAGCAGAGAAAACCCGCGCAATCTCTTTGACTACATGTTCTGCTCGCTTGCGGATCTCATCAGGCAGATATTCTCCGTAAGCGGCAAATTCCACTGGTGAGATATCGCGCAACGATTGAATTTCGGGTTTAAATTTACGTAATAATACAACAGCTTGTTCACATGTTTCTCGCCGTTGATTATATTGGGAAGAAGTTAAGGATCGCTCCACTTTCGAATCCGCAATGACAATTTGCATATTCTCAAAAAATGGCAGTGCTTTCCACTGTAAACTCCGTGTATCAAAAAATAAGATATGATCTTTCACGCCGCAAACACTGGAAAATTGATCGAGTAAGCCGCACGAAAC
Organism: Anaerolineales bacterium; assembly: GCA_034436035.1. Taxonomy (GTDB): domain Bacteria; phylum Chloroflexota; class Anaerolineae; order Anaerolineales; family UBA4823; genus UBA4823. The sequence continues at coordinate 1,069 of DAOTVW010000093.1, read as the reverse complement.
GCCAACATACTCATTTTCTGCCCGTTGACAATCTTGTGCTAAAACCAGGGGATCTTCTTTCCACCCACCCATCCCGCTCCAAATCATCGCAAAACCGACTTCTAATGCAGCAGAAGAACTCAATCCAGAACCAATTGGGATAGTAGATTGAAATATCGCCTCTATTCCTTCGACCAAAAGCCCTTTTTTCTGTAAAACTTGCGCTACCCCGGCAGGGTAAAGTGCCCAGCGGGGTAAGGCCGCTCCATGGATATCTATTTTTTGCTCCAGGCTTTGCAGCGAAAATTCAATTTCTTCATTCAAATCCATAGCGATCAGATGAACCGCAGGTTGGCTGATCTTCCTCGCTATAATGGTCACCTCCCGATCAATCGCCATGGGCATGACCACTCCTTGGTTATAATCGACATGTTCCCCTAAAATGTTCACCCGGCCTGGCGCCTTGGCGCAGATTTCCGGTTTGGCTTGAAATGTTTGATAGAATTTTTCACTAAGGTTCACGATAGCCTCGCCGATTGGTCGAATATAATTACACGAAATAATACAATATCATACTTATCAATAATACTTCAAGAATCACAAAAGGGAGTAATTTTTTTAAAACCAAACCTTCTTTGCCCACTAATCCTGTTGTACTGGTGCCTACAATAATTTTCGCCGGAGCTAACACGGATCCCAACGAAGCTCCTGCTGTCTGCCCAGCTAGAATCAGATAGATGGGAATATGTAAAAATTGGGCGGTATGAGACTGTAACAACCCAAACAAAATATTTGAATTCGTATTACTCCCGGTAATGAAAGCACCGATTGCACCAATCCAAGGTGCGATAAGAGAGTAATGATTGAATGCGAGATGTGACATCGTGCTGGCGATAACACTTGTCATCCCGCAATTCTCCATAATAACCGCCACTGTGACCATGGACCAGACGCAAAGGGTGGTAGGGATTAATCGCCTTGCGGCATCCTGAAGGATCATTCTGTAGGAACGAGAAGGAATCTCTTTTTTCAGCCAGTAAAATAGATAAGTGATTAAACAAGCGTAAAGTAATACCACGCCAGGATGAAT
>DAOTVW010000092.1:0-30989 GCA_034436035.1 Anaerolineales bacterium | reverse complement strand
ATAGGACGCGGAGAACGCGGAAGGACGCGGATGGTTATATGGGACGCGGAAGTACACGGATGGACACGGATGGTTATATGGGACGCGGAAGTACACGGATGGACACGGATGGTTATATAGGACGCGGAGATACGCGGAGGTACGCGGATGGTTAGATAGGACGCGAAGGTACGCGGATGGATGCGGATGGTTAGATAGGACGCGGAGGTACGCGGATGGATGCGGATGGTTAGATAGGACGCGGAGGTACGCGGATGGATGCGGATGGTTATATGGGACACGGGGGTACGCGGAAGTACGCGGATGGTTATATAGGACGCGGAGAACGCGGAAGGATGCGGATGGTTATATGGGACGCGGAGATACGCGGAGGTACGCGGATGGTTAGATAGGACGCGGAAGTACGCGGAGGTACGCGGATGGTTTTATGGGACGCGGAATGACGCGGAGGTACGCGGATGGTTATATAGGACGCGGAGAACACGAATGGATGCGGATGGTTAGATAGGACGCGGAGATACGCGGAGGTACGCGGATGGTTATATAGGACACGAAGATACGTGGAGGTACGCGGATAGTTATATGGGACGCGGAGAACGCGGAAGGACGCGGATGGTTATATAGGACGCGGAATGACGCGGAGGTACGCGGATGGTTAGATAGGACGCGGAGAACACGGAAGGACGCGGAGGGTTATATGGGACGCGGAGAACGCGGATGGACACGGATTTTTCTTTGATATTGCAGAAGCTATGCCAATCACCTGATCTTATAGATGCATTTCATTCAATCTGTAAGTGGGTATCAATTAATCCGATACATGCCGAATCTGATTGAGTTGAAATTGGGGTCAGGAGAGGATCTTATTTAACCTAGGAGAATTTCTCATAATCCTTTAATGTAAACTTATATAAATCTACATGGTTGTTTTTGGATTGATTGGATATAGTTAGGGGAAATTGACTTCAAGCTGTTGCTATGCATTTTCTTTGTATTGGTATTAATCACACTACTGCCTCGTTGGATTTACGCGAAGATTTAAGCTTTACCGAAGCAGAAATTCGGTCGGCATTACAGGGTTGGCGAAGGAGCGTAAATCTTGAGAACAACGAGATGCTCATTCTCTCAACGTGTAATCGCACTGAAATTTACGCCGTTTTACCCACTCCTTCTTTCTCGTTACTAGAAAAATGGTTAATCACCGAGCGAGGGAAAAATATCGATACTTACCGTTCGAGTCTTTATTACTACACGGATATTCAGGTGATCAAACATATCTTTCGGGTTGCAAGCGGTTTGGATTCACAAGTTCTCGGTGAAACACAGATTTTAGGTCAAGTAAATCGGGCATTGGAAATCGCCCGTGCGGAAAAAACCGCCTCAACGTTTCTCGTTCGGTTATTTCAGAATGCCATACACGCAGCAAAGCGAGCCCATAGCGAGACCAAAATAAGTCATAAACCCATATCGGTTGCATCTTTAGCGGTAGCGCTTGCTTTGGAAGATCAATCTGATCCACAGGAAATCTCTGTCTTGTTATTGGGCGCGGGGGAGATGGCTGCAAAAACGCTTGAGGCTTTGCGGAAAAGGCATGTTGAGAGAGTATTCATCCTCAACCGTACCCCTGACCATGCCGAGCAACTAGCCAGCCACTATGGATATCAAACAAGACCGATTCAAGAGTTAGAGTCAACCCTGAGAGAAGTCGATCTAGTCATTACTGCATTGAATGTAACCCAGTATTATCTCACCCGAGATCAGATCAAGAGCCTACTAAGCCAGCGCTACCAGCGCACCTTGAAATTAGTGGATATTGGTTTACCCCGTAATATCGATCCCAGTGTGGCACAATTGGAAGGGGTTCTGTTTTGGGACCTCGATCACCTCAAGGCACAGGTAGAAGAATCGCTCCTCCAACGCCAGGCAGAAATTCCCAACGTAGAAAAAATTTTACTTAAGGAAGAGAACAGCTACATGGCGTTTCTGCACCGTAAGACAATCACCCCTATCCTCTCTGGAATCAAGCAGCAAGCTGAACAAATCCGCATCATAGAATTGGAAAAGACTCTGCGCCGAATGCCCGAGTTAAACGAACAACAACAAAAGCGGATTGAAGCGTTTAGCGCTGCGCTGGTGAAGAAAATTTTAGCCACATCATTTATTCAGGCATTCGATTCGGCGGAAGACTCCAACGGATTCACCTCTTCCGAAATCGCCCAATCCGTTGTGGATTCACCAGTTGAGCATGAGCGAGCCGATAACACAATCGGTAGAGATGGAATCAGCTGGCGGAATGTTACCCCTCAGCCCCATTTTGGTGAATGAACATGATCTTTGTCACCCGCCCTTCCCGATTAGCTCGCTGGCAGACCCAAGCTGTGATTCAGGAAATCCAACGCCATTTTCCCAATATCGGCATTGAGGAAAAAACGATTACAACCAGGGGCGATAAGATCAAGGATCAACCCTTACCGGAAATTGGTGGAAAAGGGTTGTTCACTCAAGAACTAGAAGCAGAATTGCTCCATGGACGGGCACAAGCAGCGGTGCATTCCTTGAAGGATTTACCGCTTGCGGATAGCGTTGGTTTGATCATTGCCGCCATACCGCCGCGCAGTGATGCACGCGATGTGATTGTCTCCCGATTTGGTTATACTCTGGATACATTACCCAAAGGCGCAATCGTGGGGACATCCAGTCTCCGCCGCAGTGCTCAACTGCTCGCCCTGCGGCCCGATTTACAACCGAAACCGTTGCGCGGCAATATTGACACCCGTTTGCGCAAAGCGCTCCATGAAGACTATGATGCAATTGTGGTCGCCGGGGCAGGTTTAGTCCGCCTTGGGTTACAGGAATATATCCGTGAATGGTTGCCTTTTGATCAGATGTTACCTGCGCCCGGTCAAGGTGCCTTAGCGGTTCAATGTGCACAAGATGATCACCAAACGATACAAATTTTGCAAGTTTTGGATGATAAAGCTACTCGCGCTGCAGTGGATGCAGAGCGATCGTTTTTATCAGGTTTGGGTGGCGGCTGTTCTTTGCCAATCGGCGCCTATGCTGCGGTTACCAGTTTGGAAAACGGTGCGTTTAATATTTCCTTGCGCGGGGTTGTAGCTGCCTTAGACGGGATGCGCTTGATCCAAGTGGAAGGAGAGGGCGGTGATGCTATCCAGTTAGGAAAGGCGCTCGCCGAAGAAGCACTCCAGCGTGGAGCGAGAGATCTCTTACCGATGATTTCTCAAGACCTTATTTCAGATAAGGATAAACCATTGTGATCAAAGTATTAATTACTCGTCCTGTGTCTCAATCCGAAGAGTTTGCGAAGCGTCTGGCAGAAGCCGGATTCGAAGTAGTCTTATTTCCAGTGATGGAAATTCAAAGCGAAGAAGACAAACAGGCTCTCGATCAGGCGCTGAATCGATTGAACCAGTATGATTGGGTTATTTTTACTTCAGTAAATGGAGTCCGATTATTTTTTAACCGTTTGTGGGAACGAAAACTTACTTTTCCAGCGTCAGGCACTGCATCAATAAAAGTGGCTGCTATAGGGCCAAAGACTGCATCCGCATTGCAGCAACGGGGAGTCTCGGTAGATTGGATGCCATCCGAATATGTTGCAGAGGCGATCCTGCCTGGATTAGGTGATGTAAATGGGAAATGGGTGTTGTTGCCACGCGCAAAAATTGCCCGCCCTGCCTTGCCCACTGCCATCCAGAAAGCGGGCGGAATTGTGCATGAAGTTGCATTGTATCGAACAAAAGTGGTGGAAGTGGATCAAAAAAGTTTAGCTGTATTCGAGCAAGGCATTGATTGGATCACTTTTACCAGCCCTTCCACCGTTCACCATTTTGTTGAAATTCTATCCGATCATCAAATAGACCCGTTTCGATTGAAGGGTAACCCAAAAATTGTTTGTATTGGACCAATTACCGCTCAAGCCGCTCAAGCTGCGGGATATGCTGTAGAACTCATTGCACAAGAATATACCACCGCCGGCTTAGTCAAAGCACTGCTGAATTATTATGGTTGGGCAAAATAGATTTTTATAAGGAATAACTTATGGTAGATTTCATTCACACGCCAACAACCCTGACCCAAACTCATCCGCTCATCCGGCCGCGCCGCTTACGTGCTTCGCCTGCCTTGCGCGCACTGGTGCGAGAAACGGAATTGAATGTCAAAGATTTTATCTACCCGATGTTTGTTCGCCATGGGCAAGGTAGAACCGCCATTCCGTCCATGCCTGGAATAGACCAGCTATCGGTGGAGGAAGCAGTTCGGGAAGCATACTCGGCTGCGCAATTGGGAATACCAGCAATTTTGTTATTTGGCATCCCCGCACTAAAAGACCCTGTCGGCATGGAGAATTTTTCTCCGCAAGGGATTGTGCAACAAGCCATTCGGGCTATCAAAAAAGAAATTCCCGAATTAGTGGTTATCACGGATGTTTGTCTATGTGAGTATACCGACCATGGACATTGTGGAATACTCAATATGGGTGAGTTCTATCGCCCACAGCTACCACAAGGATATGTCCTTAATGATGAGACATTGGATGTATTAGTGCGGGTGGCACTTTCTCATGCAGAATGCGGAGCAGACATCGTCGCCCCTTCCGGGATGATGGATGGCATGGTTGAGGCGATTCGGAATGGATTGGATGGCGCAGGGTATGAAAATGTCTTGATCCTTTCCTATGCTGTGAAATATGCTTCATCGTTTTATGCGCCTTTCCGACAAGCGGCTGAAGGAGCGCCGAAATTTGGCGATCGCAAATCCCATCAGATGGACCCAGCCAATGCCCGTGAGGCGCTTCGAGAAGCACAGCTTGACATCGAGCAAGGCGCTGATTTAATCATGGTAAAACCAGCGTTACCGTATTTAGATGTAATCCAACGGATGAAATCCGCCTATTCCCAGATCCCCTTGGCAGCCTATAATGTCAGTGGCGAATATGCCATGCTCAAGGCAGCCGCGCTGAATGGTTGGCTTGATGAAAGACAAACCGTTTTAGAAACGCTCACCGCTATTAAGCGCGCCGGTGCAGACGTGATCATTACTTACCATGCTATCCAAGCCGCCCAGTGGCTGAACAAAGAATAAACCTGGAGTACCATTCTATGGACATTCCCTCACCTCTCTCTCAACAAGCTTATAGCGAGCGGCAATACCATAACCAGCAAATGACCCAGGTGGATTTTGATCAAGCGCCATTCACGATTGCATGGGAGGTCACCCGCGCGTGTGCTTATGCTTGTGTTCATTGCCGCGCTAATGCGCAGCATCAGCGCGATCCGCGTGAATTATCCACTGCAGAAGCAAAACAGCTGATTGAGCGCTTGGCGGAGTTCGGCAACCATCCCATTTTGATTTTTACTGGCGGCGATCCGATGATGCGCCCCGATTTGTTTGAATTAATTGAGTACGCCAATCAAAAAGGATTACGTTGTTCACTTACCCCGACTGCGACTGCCCTACCGACCTTGGATCGATTGAATCGTGCCCGCCAAGCGGGGGTAAAGCGCATTGCTTTATCCCTCGATGCTCCTCAAGCTTCTATTCATGATGCATTTCGACAGGTGGCGGGATCGTGGCAACGCACAATGGACATCCTGCAACGCGCTCATGCAGTGGGTTTAAGCGTTCAAGTCAATACGACGGTTGCGAAACACAATGCCCATATCTTGGAGGAAATGGTACCGTTTATCCAGGAAGTTGGCGCCGTACAATGGTCATTGTTTTTTCTGGTGCCGACTGGAAGGGCGATGGTTGAACAAATGATCAGCCCACAAGATCATGAGAGGGTTTTCAACTGGTTGTATGATTTATCCAAAACTGCGCCATTCGATATCAAGGCGACCGCCGCGCCGATGTACCGGCGGGTGGCGATTGAGCGGCAAAAGTTGGAAGGAAAATCGAGCGAGGATAACCTCTTTCAAGGAGCGGGTTATCAATATCAGGATGGGTTAAACCGACCGACCAAAGGGGTAAATGACGGAAATGGTTTTTTGTTTATTTCCCATATTGGGGAAATTCAACCTTCTGGATTTTTGCCAATCACCGCGGGTATGGTGCGCAGCGATGATGTGATTGATGTGTACCGTCACCATCCTTTATTTCGCAGCTTGCGTAATCCCGATGGTTATAAAGGGGTGTGTGGAAAATGTTCGTATCGCTATGTTTGTGGAGGGCAACGTGGCAGAGCCTTTGCCATAAGCGGAGATCCATTGGAGAGTGATCCGGCTTGCATATTAGTGCACAACGCCCAATTTACGAGTCAGGAAGGGTGAAACATTGGAGAAAGAAACTAGGCAAACTTATTCCGCAAAACTCGATCAGCCAGAACCACAGTTACGTTTCCTGCGCGCCTGTCGCGGTTTAAAAGTGGATGCAACACCGGTGTGGTTTATGCGCCAAGCGGGGCGTTATTTACCGGAATATCGTGCTATTCGGGAAAAATATTCTCTCCTTGAAATATGCCAAACCCCAAATCTTGCTGCAGAGGTTACCATCCAGCCAATTCGACGGTTTAATTTCGATGCAGCAATTCTGTTTGCGGACATTTTATTGCCGGTGGCGGCGCTGGGGCTTCATTTGGATTTTACTGCTGGCGAAGGGCCGTATATTACCCCGCAAATTCAATCTAGAGAAGATATTCGCAAAATATGCTCCTTTACCCCCCAAATGAATTTCGAGTATCAGGCGGAAGCAATTCGTATCATCCATAACGAGTTAGGAAAGATACCGTTGATTGGCTTTTGTGGGGCACCATTTACGGTTGCATCGTACTTACTCGAAGGGGGCAGCACGAAAAATTTTATCAAAACCAAGCAATGGATGTATGCTGCCCCAGCCCTATTTATGGAGTTAATGGATAAGTTGGCAGAGGTTTTGATCGCCTATTTATCTCTCCAAATCGAAGCCGGAGTTGAAGCGGTACAACTATTTGATTCATGGGTGGGGGTTTTGAGCCCCTCGGACTATGAGCGGTTTGTCTTGCCATATAGTCAAAGGCTTATCGGTGCTGCTCGTTCGTATGGCATTCCGCTGATCCATTTTGGCACGGATACGGCAACCTTACTCCCTCTCATGAAAAAAGCGGGAGGTGATGTAATGGGGGTGGATTGGCGGATACCACTCGATGTTGCTTGGGAATGGTTGGGATCAGATTGGGCAATACAAGGTAATTTAGACCCGGTAGCACTTTTGGCTCCACGAGATGAATTGAAAGCCAGGGTGTGGGAGGTGCTCCAACGAGCTGGTGGAAGGCCTGGGCATATCTTTAATTTGGGGCACGGCATTTTACCAAATACGCCAGTGGATAATGTCCAAGCAGTGGTGGATTGGGTACATGAATTCAGCGCTAAATCCAATCAGGAGAACGAGTGAATGAAATTGGATATCAATGATATTGGGCTTATCACAGGGTTAAGTTTATTTTTAGGCATTTGGCTGGGACATGTTGGTGTACGAAAACTGGAATTTAATTTTGCCAATATAAAACTTCTCAGTATGTTGTTTTTCCTTATGGGTTGTATCCTTGAGTGGGTTTCGATAACCGGGGAAATTTTAGAATGGAAAGTGATTTTTGGTGTTATCGGTGTGACCCTGATTTGGGATGCTTTGGAGTTATTCCGGCAGGAAAAAAGAGTGCAACGAGGACATGCGCCGGCTAACCCTTCTAATCCACGTCACCAACGAATTTTGCAACAATATAGTGATGCAAGCATACTTGACCCGTTTAAGGTGGACTTGATTAAGCCTTTATCTACCACGTTCAATGAAAAATCAAACGAAGGGAAAGATAGATGATGACAATCTTTGGTTTATTAATCGGAGTGATATCCCTGATACTTATTGGAAGCGGATTTGTATGGGTCATTCAAGGGGAGCGTTATTTTGGTTATTTATGGTGGCCTTATGTAATGGGCTTCGGAGTTTTAATGATAATCCTCTCGTTATTTATCCATAATGATTGGATTTCAGCATTGCTTGGTGCCTTAGGTGCTTCGTGGATATGGGGTTCAACCGAGTTGAAAAATCAAGCTATTAGAGCTGAACTCGGCTGGTATCCTGAACACACCCCAAAAATCCATCCTCCTTTTTATCGGATAATCGAAAAATGGAAAGCGCCCCGATTGTAAGCCAACAGACAAAACAAGTCGTCATTGTCGGGGGAGGGATATCTGGGCTAGCTGCTGCTTATTACTTGATGAATAAGTTAGAAGATGCAGATGTGCCCGTGAAGATAATGGTGATAGAAAAAAACTCCCGCTGGGGTGGGAAAATACTCACCGAGCGCATAGATTGGGATAATGGCACTTTTGTAATCGAGGGAGGACCAGACACATTTCTGGCAACCAAGCCCTGGGCAGTGGAACTTTGCCGGGATTTAGGTATTGCTGATCGCTTATTGGGGACAAATCCAAACCAACATGCTACCTATGTGTTGCACCAAGGGGCTTTGCTCCCGTTACCGGATGGGTTGGCAATGATGATACCCGCCGATATCCCCTCTATCTTGCAATCGCGTTTATTAACCTGGCGCGATAAATTGCGCATGGGAATGGATTTTATCCTTCCACCGAAGACAGGCAATGAGGATGAATCTTTAGGGGCGTTTATTCGCCGCCGATTGGGAAATGCGGCTTATGAAAATTTAATCGAACCGCTTTTATCCGGGATTTATGCCGGGGATGGAGACCAATTGTCACTGGCTGCTACCTTTCCGTATTTACGGGATTTGGAAATCAAATACGGTTCGCTGGCACGGGGCGCTCGGGAAATGCGTCGTTCATCACCCAGCAAGGATAAGCCTAAACAAAGTTCTCGTTCGGCGTTCCTCACCCCTCGAACAGGATTATTGGAAATAATCACTGCACTGATCGCTAACCTTGAAAAGCGGGGAGTTGAATTACAGTTGCAAACAAACGTCGTAAAGATCGACCGATATCACAATGGATTTGAATTGAACCTTTCGAATGGCAAAAATATCTATACGGATTATCTCATCCTCGCTACTCCTGCTTATCAAACTGGAGAATTATTACGAACAATAGAGCCAGCCCTCGCCCAATCCTTGAGTCGTATACCTTATGTCTCCACTGCGACCGTTTCTTTGGCTTATCCAAAAGACAGCCTTCCGCACCCATTGAATGGCTATGGATATGTGATACCCAAGAAAGAACATCGCCAGGCATTAGCGTGCACCTGGACCTCGACAAAATTTCCTCATCGCGCACCAGAGGGGTATCGTTTACTGCGCGTTTTTATCGGGCGCGCTGGACAGGAATTTACCCGGGATGAGGCAGAATTATTAGCGCTTGCGAAACAAGAAATCTCTCAAACTCTTGGAATAAACCAGGCGCCTATTGTCGAACGCGTTTTTATTTGGCATCATGCGATGCCACAATATAACCTTGGTCATCGCGAAATTATCACTCAGGTCGAGAGAGTTTTGAAAGATATCCCCAATCTAGCGTTGGCGGGTAATGCTTATTACGGGATTGGTATCCCGGATTGCATCCATTCCGCCATCCTGGCTGTGGACAAAATTGGGACGCAATATTTACGTTAGGAATATGTGTACGTTGGTGATGTGGAGAAAGGATGAAGGAGATGATTAATCAAACAATAAAATCACAGGGTTTATTTCAACAAGCGCTATCTTTGTTCCCTGGCGGGGTAAATTCCCCGGTTCGTGCATTCAAAGCAGTTGGTGGAAAACCTTTATTCATCCAAAATGGTCAAGGCGCTTATCTCTACGACGTAGATGGGAATGCCTATATTGATTATGTCCTTTCGTGGGGTCCATTGATTTTAGGTCATGCTCATCCCCTGGTGGTGGCTGCCATTCAACAAACCGTCCAAGGAGGTACCTCATTTGGAGCACCTTGTCCGCAAGAGATCGAACTTGCTCGTTTAATTCAGCAATTTATGCCTAACATAGCCATGATCCGATTTGTCAATTCTGGCACCGAGGCAACCATGAGTGCGATTCGGCTGGCGCGCGCATATACCGGGCGAAATAAAATCATCAAATTCGAAGGTTGTTATCATGGACATGCGGATATGTTGTTAGTGCAAGCTGGCTCGGGAGTAGCAACCTTCGGCTTGCCGGATTCACCCGGTGTGCCAGCTGCCACGGCAGCCGATACACTGGTGGCAATTTACAATGATCTCGAGTCGGTGAAAGAATATTTTCTCCATTATAAAAATGAAATAGCCGCCATTATTGTTGAACCAGTTGCGGGAAATATGGGAGTTGTTCCACCACAACCAGGCTTTTTACAAGGATTGCGCGAGATCACTGCACAAGAAGGAGCTTTACTGATCTTTGACGAGGTAATGAGCGGATTTCGTGTCCATCCAGGAGGCGCCCAAGCGCTTTATCAAATCACACCAGATCTAACCACTTTGGGGAAAGTTATCGGGGGAGGATTACCTATTGGTGCGTATGGTGGAAAACGAGAGATTATGGAATGGGTTGCTCCACTTGGAGCGATGTATCAGGCTGGCACCTTATCCGGTAATCCCTTAGTGATGAGCGCCGGTATTACCACGCTGAAACAGCTCCAAGACCAAGCGGTATGGCAAAGAATGGAAGTGCTTTTATCAGATTTAGAAGCAGGGATAGCGGCGGCAGCAAAAGCAGCGGCGGTACCAATTCAACAGACACGAGCAGGTACGATGTTCACCACTTTTTTCAGTGAAATCCCACCGATTAATTGGCAAACCGTTAAAACTGCCGATACGAAACGCTATGCCCGTTATTTTCAAACGATGTTAGCAGAAGGGGTTTACCTGGCGCCATCTCAATTTGAAGCCGGCTTTTTCTCTACGGTTCATGGAGAACAGGAAGTGGAGAGAACGATTGCTGCGGCAAGGAAGGCGATGAAGGAAGCGTGAAGGCTCTCTAAGTTTGGTCTTCAGCAATAATTTCCAGGAAGATATCCGTCAATTGTGGATCGAATTGTTTGCCCTTGAGGGAAAGGATCACGTCAATGGCTTCCGATTTCGGGAAGGCTGTCCGATAGGGTCGGTCAGAAATAAGCGCATCATATATCTTCGCCCGTTCGGTATTGTAAAAAATCGTATCAATGACATCGAATTCACCATTTGCCATTCGCTGTAATGCTTGTTCCCAATCTGTTGTGGTAATCTGTACTTTGATGCCTGTCTTTTGTTCCCATAAGCGCCAGCGGTCAATTAAGATGCCCTGCGGTTGACCATTCGCATCCAAAAATGTGAAAGGGGGATAGTTATTATCCATCACGACTTTGATGGAGTAAATACCATGATTGTCAAATGAAGGGCGGGATGTGTTGCAGGCATTCAAAAAGACAGCCGCGATGAGAAAGAACCCAATGAGGCACAAAAAGTATCGGGGTATCTTATGTGTAGAATGCATAAAGAAAAATCCCAGCGATAACGAGACTTTCTAAGGTTATTCGCTATTTTATATATATATCATAATCCATAAAAGTACTTATCCAAATGTAGAAATCACTTTAATTAAAAAGTATAAATATGTCAGTCAGAACAATTTGCCAAACCATGGTTTATTTATTCTAAATTTGGTTATAATTGTATTATATTATTAAGGTATCTCTTGCATTTCGAAAAGTCTGGGAAATCTTGCCGCTTGGATTAAGATCTCTCCACTGCGAGCGCTTTATCGAAACGAAGGATAACCTGCCGGCGACTTTATCAACAGAGTTTATAGGCGCAGCTCTATAAAAAAAGATCGCCTGCTGACATCATTTAGAAAATATTTCATCGTTTTTTAATAATTACTTTGATGAATGGATTGCTCAAAAAGGAGTATCCCAAATGGATGATATCGAATCCCAACTTGACCTTGAACCTTTGCATGATCTACTGGCTGAATTTATTCCCCGCGGCCGCACTGCCTTGTTACCAGCTTTGCAGGCAGCCCAAGCTCATTACGGTTATTTACCTGCTAGGGTGGCAGCCGAAATTGGTAATGCTTTGGGTGTGCCCCTTGCAGAAGTATTTGGGGTGATTGATTTTTATAGCCTACTTTATAGCCAGCCAGTAGGGAAAACAGTGGTTCATGTTTGTAACGACCCGGCATGTTCATTGGCAGGGTCGGATTCTCTGTTTAAGGTGATCAGTCAACGAGCCGAAAAGCAAGCAGCTCAGCAAGGACAATCTCGGATTACGGTGGAATTAGCACCTTGCCTTGGTCTTTGTGAGCTGGCACCAGCAGCCTTGGTCAATGAAATCCAGATCGGGCATGCCGACCCTTCCCGTATTTACGAGGTTGGTTATCCCCAATCAGTCCGTCCCCGTAATATTGTGGGTGGAGACATTCGATTATTGACTGCCAACTGTGGTAAAGGACGTACTACAACCTTGCAAGAATACGAGTCCGCTGGTGGGTATCGAGCGCTAAGGAGAATTTTAGGCAATAATGGGATGCTGCCCATGTCACCTCTGGATGTCGTTCAAGAGATTAAAAATGCCGGTTTAATTGGGCGGGGTGGTGCAGCATTTCCGACTGGTCTGAAATGGGAGGGTGCCGCAACGGCAACTGATTTTCCAAAATATGTTGTTTGCAATGGAGATGAAGCAGAACCAGGCACCTTTAAAGATCGGGTTATGATGGAAGAAGATCCCCATCGAGTTCTAGAGGGTTTGATCATTGCTGGGTATGCGATTGGGGCAAACCATGGATATATTTTTATTCGCGGCGAATATCCCCATGCATTTGAAATGATGAAGCGGGCAATAGAGGAAGGACATCGGGCAGGTCTTCTCGGGGAGAATATTTTAGGGAGCTCGTTTACGTTTGATGTTGAGTTACGCCGTGGCGCCGGGGCTTATATCTGTGGAGAGGAAACCGCTTTGTTTGAGGCGATTGAGGGGAAACGTGGTTTTCCACGCAGTAAACCACCTTATCCGACCACGTATGGATTGTTCGGTAAACCGACGGTGATCAATAATGTTGAAACCCTCGCTAATGTTCCCCTCATCCTTCAGATGGGTTCAGAAGCATATCGTAAAATCGGCACTCAAAAAAGTCCGGGACCTAAGCTGTTTTGTGTTTCTGGAGATGTACGCCGTCCCGGTTTATATGAAGTGCCATTTGGTGTTCCACTGCGCCATTTGATTGAGGATTTAGCTGGAGGAATACGCGAAGGGCATCAATTACAAGCCATGCTCATCGGGGGTGCTGCAGGGACCTTTGCTGGTCCACAACATCTGGATGTTTCCACCAGTTTTGAAGATTTACGGGCAGCTGGGCTGGCGATGGGCTCTGGGGTGATCACCGTATTTGATGAAACCCGCGACTTGCGCAATGTTTTAATTCGTCTGGCACGCTTTTTTGCTGAAGAATCGTGTGGAAAGTGTTTTCCTTGTCAATTAGGAACACAACGACAATATGAAATCATTGAAAGATTAGCTGATGGAAAACCTCTCCCAGGTGATATTGAACGGCTCAACGATGTGGGTTGGACGATGACGGATGCATCACTCTGCGGTCTAGGGCAAACTGCTGCTTCAGCAGTATTGAGCGCCCTGAAACTCTTCCCGGAATTGTTTACCTTTGGAAAGGAATGACATGGACGATAATATTACTCTTACAATCAATAATCAAAGTGTCCGCGTTTCTGCTGGAACAACCATCTTAAAGGCTGCCCAATCCCTTGGAATTTCGATCCCCACTATCTGTTATCATGAACATTGTACTGCTAATGCTCTTTGCCGCATATGTGTGGTGGAGGTAACGGGATCGCGCACCCTGGTTCCATCCTGTAAAGCTATTGTGAGTGAAGGAATGGTGGTCAATACGGAGAGTGAACGGGTCTTGCGGGCAAGGAAAGTAATTTTGGAGATGCTGAAAGCTAGCATAGATCTTTCCGAAGCGCCAGAGATCCAGGCAATGATTACAGAATATAATGCAGATTCGCAGCGTTTTCCTGAGGCAGTGAAGCGGAAATCGGCGGTATTGGATGATAACCCCATGTTCCTCCGTGATTACAACAAGTGTGTGCTTTGCTGGCGGTGTGTGCAAGTTTGCGCTGAGGATGCACAGTATACCTATGCAATCAATTTTGCGGGGCGCGGATTTGAAACCCAAATCAGTACGTTCTATCACGTTCCCTTGCCCGAATCGAGCTGTGTTTTTTGCGGTCAGTGCATAGGCGTTTGTCCCACTGGCGCGTTAAAACCGAAACGGGAAGCATTGTTAGAAGATGGATTTTCACTGAATGACATTACAGCACTAACGCGCATGGATTGGCGCAAGAAAAAAACCGTTTGATGAATCAGGATGTTATCAAGGAGTGAGCGATGATTAAACCAGATCGCATTGTTACCACCACTTGTCCCTATTGTGGTGTGGGTTGTAAATTAGAGGTTCATGTAAAAGATGATTTTATTTATAAAGTAACTTCGCCATTTGATGCGGTCGTCAATCACGGAAATTTGTGCGTGAAAGGACGTTTTGGTTATGATTTTATCTATCATCCACAACGGGTGACTGTCCCCCTGGTTCGCAAAGAGCCACAAACCGCTGGTAACCGCACTCAGGCATTTAACCTCCAGGAATGGCAAGAGGTCTCATGGGATGCTGCCTTGAATCTAATAGCGGATAAATTTACCGAAATTTATTTACGGGATGGATCGCAATCGATAGCAATGTATGGTTGTGCCAAAGCCACTAATGAGGATAATTATTTATTACAAAAAATGGGGCGGGCTTTGTTTCGCACCAATCATATTGACCATTGCACACGCCTTTGTCACGCTGGCAGCGTAGTAGCGTTGCAAGGTGCCTTGGGTTCCTCAGCGATGAGCAATACGGCTGCGGAAGTGATTCACAATGATGTATTTCTTTTAACTGGCAGCAATGTTACCGAAAACCATCCTATCATCTCACTGCAAATGAAAGCCGCTGTTCAGAAATATGGAGCGAAATTAATTGTAGTTGACCCTCGCCGAATTGAGATGGTGAATTATGCTACCCTCTGGCTGGCACAAAAGCCAGGTACAGATGTGCCTCTATTTTCTGCGATGGCGCATGTTATCATTAAAGAGAAACTCTACAATGAAGATTTTATTCAGCAGCGCACGGAAAACTTTGCAGAGTTCGCTGCCTCCATGGAAAAATTCACACCCGCATATGCTGAAGCGATTAGTGGCGTGCCGCAGGAATTAATTGTTCAAGCGGCGCGGCTTTATGCTAGGGCAAAGAATGGTGCGATTTATTGGGCATTAGGAATTCCGGAGCATTCCCATGGCACCGATAATGCGAGAACTTTAATCCATCTCGCATTATTGACCGGACATATTGGTCGTGAAGGGACTGGGTTAAATCCTCTCCGCGGACAAAACAATGTGCAGGGTACCTCCGATGTAGGGGTTATGCCTTGGCATTATCCCGGTTATCAAAGGGTAGACGACGAGAGCGTAGCCCGTAAATTTGAAAGGGCTTGGAACATCGAAGAAGGAGGGTTGAATAGAGAGTTAGGGTTAACCACTACTGAAATTATCAGCGCTATTTCCCCCGCAGGTGTACGAGCGTTATATGTGATGGGCGAAAACCCAATGATGTCTGAGCCAAATTTAAACCACACTCGACGGAAAATAGAACAATTGGAATTTCTGGTTGCACAGGATATGTTTATAAATGAGACCGGGGCTTACGCAGATGTATTCCTACCGGCCACTTCTTGGGCGGAAAAAGAGGGTACTTTTACCAACACTGATCGACGGGTTCAGCGAGTACGACAGGTTATTCCACCGCGGGGGAAATCCCGTCCAGATTGGCAGATCTTATGTGATCTCGCACAGCGGATCGAGGCGCGCTTGGGTCGTAATACAAGCTCTGGTTGGAGGTATAGCCATCCCAGTCAAATAATGGATGAAATTGGACAGCTTGTGCCTGATTATGCCGGCATCCGTTATGAGAGAATTGAAAAAGAGGGGTTACAAGTTCCGGTTTGGGATGAGAAACATCCTGGCACACCATTTCTTTTCGCTGATACTTTTCCGCGCGGCAAAGCTCGCTTTACACCAATGGATTATCACCCTTCTGTTGAAATGCCCAACGAGGAATACCCCCTGATCCTCACAACCGGAAGGGTGCTAGAACATTGGCACGGCGGCACTCTCACCCGTCATTCTGCATTGGATGACCTTTTTCCAGAAGCACGCATTGAAATCAACCCTGAAGACGCGCAAAACCTTAAAATCAATAATGGTCAAGCCGTGCGAGTGACCTCACGGCGGGGTACGATTGTTTTACGAGCACGGGTGACCCGTAAGGCAAATAAGGGCATCGTCTTTATTCCCTTCCACTTTGCTGAAGCAGCAGCTAATCTTTTAACGATTGACGCGTTAGACCCGGAAGCAAAAATTCCTGAGTATAAAATATGTGCTGTGCGTGTCCTCCCAGCTAAAGAGTCCGAAATGGTTTGTGATACTCTACCCTTCGAACGGGGAAGATATTAATTTTTAATGATAAAAACCTGCCCTTCAGGTGTATCCTGTAGGGCAGGTTTGTTTTATGTGAAAAGTCAGTGTTGTGCTGCGTTTTCTTATGCGATATCGCTTGAGTGATTAAGGCGGATATTTTTATGGATTATTTCAGCTCGAAACCATATTCTCGCAAGACCCATTTTGGAAATTCAAACCGCACGGTTTTTTGCGGGTCCACCACTTGGCAGAATTTCAGTTCGCCAACGATGCTCATTAGCATCCCAGCATCATTAAGGGGAATCTTGGCGAAATCGGTTAAGAATTGCGCCATTCGATGGATTGCCCCATCTACTGCTTCGTCTATGGTTGGAGCAGAGTAAATTGTAGATACTACCTGGCTGGTTTCGACAAATGGCGTTGGCAACCCCTGTAAGTGGGGAACAACGCGAGCACGAAAGCGCAATTCACCTGGCGTTTCTGCTCCGCATACCACAATTTCACCATCGCCCATCACAGCGTGAAAGTCACCCGCACCGAATAAGGCACCTTCCACGCCCACGGTGAAATAAGCATTGCTGCCCTGGCGCATCAATGTGCAATCAAGGTTTCCCCCATGGGGACCTGGTGTCCCATTGGGGATTTTCTCGTTTGCAGGGGCAACTCCGATAACACCGATCATGGGTTGTTTCGGGATGCGGATTTTATCTTTAAACACGACGTAATCACCATCCAACTTTAGGATAGCGGTTTCCATTTGGGTGATCCTATCGCCTAATGCGCCTTCACCAGGTATGGTAACCATGCTAGATTGTTTGGCAACTTTCACTTCCAGCAGCTCGACTTGCAGCACATCCCCTGGTTTTGCCCCTTCGATATAAACTGGACCCGTTGCTGGGTTGACATGGTTCCAGTCTAATTTGTCCACCAGATCAGAGGTTGTCTGGATTTGTCCTTCAAAGCAATCATGGGTTTCCATAATCACTTCTTCGCCCTGTTGGACGTGGGCAACCGGTTGTAAGTCGGGGGCAAAGGCAAAAAAGACTTTTTTCCGGTCAATCATTGTTGTCATAATTCACCTCCATAGCTTGTCTACCTGTGATCATTAAGCTGGTAAGCCAGTTAAACCAGCTTCGGCATTGAGTTTTTGCCACATTGCGCGGTAAGCTGGGTCTTCAAATTTTAAATCCGTCCTGGCACGCAATCGCGCGATCCATTCTTCGGTTGCCTGCATTGCGACACGAAAACAATATTCCATAAAATCGCGTTTCTCAGCAAGCGTGCCTTTTTTGACCGTTTCTGCTTCCGCCAAGAAGGCATCTTCTAGTTTATCAAAATCTTGACGGATTTGGGGAACCAAATTGTCAAAATCTGCCATAGCGCGCCGATGCAACAGCTCGTGTTTCCACCATAGGGATTGGGGATTGAAATGTTCTGTAGGTATGGGCCCAATATCCGGTAAATCCACACCCAAAAAGACCGGTTTGAAAATGGAAACGCAAGTGCCAGAGGTGCCGGTTACCCACGCGATCACCCCATGTTCTCCCACTTCACTGACCATCACACCATCAGCCTGCCACCAACGGTTTTCCTGCGGGCCAGCATGGACGCAGATATTACGATGGACATCCGCCTTAGCTGGATGGTAACCAGGGTTGTGATGGCGCATTATTTCGAATAATGTTTTCACGGTTATCCCACCCTGGTGCTCTTTGAGCATGTTGTAGGTTGTTGCTTGTCTATCCATCGAGCCTAGATTTGGGGGATATTCGGGCAACCCAAACCGATTTGACCAGTCGAGCACGGCTTCTTTTGATGCTACCGAACAGCGGGTGTAATTGGTGGAAATACCCAGCATATTAGAAATAGAATCGAAATCCTCAATTTTCTTGACTGCCCATTTCCGGCCGGCTGTTTCAAGGATGTAGGCTTCTTTGGTGTCTGCCATTAAGAAACTGCTGTCAAAATGGGAGTTGCCTTTTAATTCCGCGCTGCCACCTTGCCCATATTTCTCCAATAAATCGGTCATCACTTGGATCGCCTCTTGACAGTTTTTAGCTCTTTCCAAACCAATGCGCATGAGATCCGGACCAATAATCCCGTCTTTCTCCTCGTTCATTTCGGTGGTGAAGACCGCTTCCTCGCCCATTGCTAAGCCGAATTCATTTATTCCGATTTCACACCCATACGTCCAAAAAGCCTTGGTAAGGAATATTTCATAAGTCTCTTCAGCTTGCGGTATGACTAGATGGGTGATGCGTAGCGCTTCCCCTTTGATATGTTTTTGATGCGGAATGCGCACAATCGCATTCGCTTCATTTACTTCACAGTCAGCGCTTTTCGCAAAGAGGACATTTCCATTTCGAGTTACTTTAGGAAGGGCAACCAAAGTGTCGCACATGTCAATCTCCTTGGGATGGATTGGAAGGAAGATGAGGTTTCGATTGGGGTTCATCAAACGCTTGCTGTTTTTCAGCCAAAGCGATTTCGCGCGAACCCAATATACCAGAAGGGCGGAAAATCAAAATGGCAATCAAAACAATGGAAAGGAGTACTTCTGTAAAACCGACTAATGTGGTTGGTAAGAGATGGTTAATGTTGATGTAGTTCTCGATCCCGCGCAGCCCTTCCCGTGCCAGGGTGATGACGACCGTACCTAGTACAGCGCCGGATACACCGCCGGTACCGCCAATGACCAGCATTGCTAAGATGCCAAATGTTTCGGAAAGATAGAAGGCATACGGTGAGAACGAGGTGATAAAGTGCGCCCAAAGTCCACCGGCGAAGCCGGCCAGGAAAGCGCTGAGGATAAACCCGTACCAGCGAACCTGGACGATATTGATGCCGATTGAAGCCGCAGCATAGCGGTCATCCCGGGAAGCGCGTAACTTGAGCCCCACCGGGAACTCTTTGAAGAAATAGGCGATAAAGATCACCAGGATTCCGAAGGCGACGCTGTTCCAAAGGTGCGTGTAATTATCCACCCCAAACAAGGTGCGTGGTCCGTTGGTGATGATGCTCCAATGGACTAATACCGTATGGATGATCACGAGCAGCGCGAATAGCGTGATCACGGCGGCTGCATCGGAAAGGCGCATTAATGCATAGCCAACGATGGCTGCTACCAAAGCAGCAATCAAAGCCCCAATCAAAATAGAAGGGATGAAGGGTAAATGAATCGGGCGTAAAAACGGATACAAATCGGGGAGGGTGGCAGCTTTTGCTTCTGGAGTCATGGAAAAGAGTACCGAAGCATAGGCACCAATACCCATGAAGCCGAGATGGGCGAAAGAGAGGATGCCTGAATTGCCCATGAAGACTTGTAAGCCAAGCACTAAAATCAGGTTTATGAATAACACTGTTGCAATGCGGATAATCAACGTGTCACCGATTAATTGAGCGATCAGCGCAAGGATTAAAAGTGGGATGGATAGAAGAAATGGTGTGGAATGACTTTTCAGCCAGATGGTAAAGTTGGTATTCGTTTTCATCCGACACGCTCCCCGCTGCCACTGCCGCGAATAAGTCCCTCGGGGCGAAAGAGGAGAATCAAGATTACCACCAGGAACATGAAAGCTTCCCGGTAATCCAGTAACGATTGAGGCAGCATTACTCCCAAAATACTGAAAATAAGACCATATACATAACCCCCTACCACAGCACCCACCAAACTGTTCATGCCACCTATCACAGTAGCCACAAAAGCGATCAATAATGGGGATCCTCCAATAGTAGGTGTGACCGAGGCAGTACGTCCAATCCAAAATATGGATACTACCCCCGCCATTAATCCACTGATGACGAAAGCGGTAGAAATGACCAGGTTTGCGGGTACGCCGAGCATGCGCGTCATGGTGAAGTTATCTGCCGCAGCTCGTAGCGCGATGCCGAGGACTGTTCGTTTTAGCAGTAATGTTAATATTGCTAACAGTAACAGGCTTGTGACGATGGTGAGGATATTGCGCCATGGTATGTCACTGCCAAATAACCGAATACTCTCCGAAAAGAGTTTAGGGAGTGGAACAGCCCGGGCACGGGGGGAAATAATCAATAAGGCGCCATTTTGCAGTAAGGTGCTTACTGCAAAAGAAGTGATCAACATGGCGTTCAAAGATTTTGTCCGAACCGGACGAAATGCCACCAGCTCGGTCAAATAACTTGTCAGCATTGCTACCAATACCGCCAATCCCGCCATGGCAAGCCAGGGCATATGAATGGATTGATTGATTAGATAAATAGTGTAGCCAGCGATCATGATCAATTCACCATAGGCGAAATTGACCAGCTTGAGAATGCCATAGACAATCACCAAACCCAAAGCAATTAAAGCACACAAGCTGCCGAGGGTGATTGCATTGATGAAAAAATCAACTGTGAACAAGGTTCACCTCCTATTCCATACGTGTTATTGTTTCTCCCCACCTAGATAAACACTTTCGATATCAACATGACTGCGTAATTGCTGGGGTGTGCCAGAAATTTGCACTCGTCCGGTGTGCAGGAGATAGGCTCGATCGGCGATATCCAGAGTGCGGTCAACGTTTTGTTCAACCAACAAAATCGTTGTGCCTTGTTGGTGCAAAACTCGAATTAAATCGAAGATTTGATCCACTAATGCTGGCGCGAGACCTAAGGATGGTTCGTCTAACATGAGCAATTTGGGGTGAGACATCAATGCCCGTGCAATTGCCAGCTGTTGTTGCTCGCCTCCGGAAAGGGTGCCACCCAGCTGATGAAATCGCTCGTTGAGGATCGGAAACAATCCAAAGATTTGATTCAGGTCTTTTTCAAACTCCGTTCGATTATGGCGGACAAATGCCCCTAAGCGTAAATTTTCTTCCACGGTTAAGCTGGCAAAAATATCCCGCCCTTCGGGCACCATGGCAATCCCACGCCGAATGATCTCTTCTGGAGAGCGTCCAATCAGCGCTTCACCCTGAAAAGTGATTTTCCCTTGGGTTGGGCGCATCACCCCGGCGATCGTTTTCAACAGAGTAGATTTACCTGCCCCGTTGACGCCAATCAGTGCTACTAATTCACCGCTATGGATTTCAAGTGAGACACCACGCAATGCGGTGATCGCACCATAAGATGCAGAGAGATTATCAATCACTAACACGGTTATGCTCCTGTTGCGGTTTTTCCCAAGTATGCTTCAATTACTGCTGGGATCTTGCGTACTTCATCGGGGGTTCCCTCGCCAATAGTTTTCCCATAGTTAAGGACATGCAAGCGATGACATAAACGCATGATCAATCGCATGTCATGTTCGACAATCAACATACCTAGATTACGGTTTTGTGGAATGGGGTTCAAGATAGCGAGAAGTTCATCGCTCTCGTCCTCATTAAGGCCTGCGGCTGGTTCATCGAGGAGTAAAAATTTTGGTTCGAGAGCGAGCGCGCGGGCAACCTCCAGTCTTCTTTCATGTCCGTAAGGGAGTTCTCCAGCCAGGCGGTTTAGCCAGGGTGTTAGACCTAATTCCTCGATTGCTGCCAATGCTTTTCTGCGTGCCAACGAGCGTGGGAAGCCCATACTCACGGCTGCTACTTCGACATTTTCCATAACCGATAACTCACGGAACAAGCGAATCGTTTGAAAGGTTCGGGCTAAACCAGCTTTGGCTACTTGATAGGGCGGTTTGTTGGTAACATCCATACCATCTACAAAAACCTTGCCGCTGGTGAGGGGTAACAAACCCGTGATCACATTGATAAGGGTGGTTTTTCCCGAGCCATTTGGCCCGATTAGACCTAATATTTCACCTTTATTGAGAGTGAAGCTGACATTTTCTAATGCATGCAGACCAAAAAAATACTTCGATACCCCCTGTACAACCAATTGCGAGGTCGATTGACCCACATCTTGTGCTGCGGTCATAAATAATCCCTCCATTCAAGGTTTAGCAGAGAGGCGGATTGAGCCTCTCTGCTATAATTCATTCGCGATAATACAAGCTATTTTGTCAAAATTTTATGGCGGTGGGATTACCTCGGGGCGGTACCAGCCGAGGAAGGATGGCACACCGCCTTTTAGCATCACGATGGCTGATTCTTTATTGGTTTCATGACCTGAGGCAGCATCTGACCATTTGAGTTTACCAGTGAGCAGATTCCATTCGGTATTTTCCATCGCTTTTGCCATGGCTGCTCCATCGGTAGAGCCGGCGATTTCCATTGCCTTGGTCAAAATGTTGACCACATCCCAACCTGTTACAACCCACATTGCATCGGGATCTTTGCCGTATTTTGCTTTATAGGCATCAAGGAAGGCTTTCATTTCTGGGGAAGTATCGGGGCTGACCCAACTGTGAGTCGTGAAGTAGATATCGTTCCCATATTCTGGTCCAACCGCTTGGAAGAGTCCGGGGTCATCATAGGAATCACCGCCCATGATCGGGATGGTAATACCTGCTTCTCGAATGGTGCGGATGATCATGCCGAGATCAGGCATATAAGAGGAGATGTACAGAAAGTCCGGCTTTTTCTCCAGTGCTTGGATACGTGCTAATTGCGCCGAGAAATCCTGTGCACCTTGGGTGTAGGTGTCTTCAAACATAACCTCGCCACCCAAGTTTTTGAAGGCAACCATGAAATATCGGCTGAGTGATTTGGTATAGTCAATGAATGTATCCGTGACAACATATACGGAGCGGTACCCTAATTTCTTATAGGCGTATTCAGCACCAGCGGCTCCCATGGTTGTATTCCACATTGACATGGTGAATTGTTTGTCACCAAGAGTTTTTGAACCATATAATGGGGAGGAGGCAGCTGGCGAGATACCAACGATACCGGCTTTTTGCGCCTCTCGACTGGCAGGGCCACCAAAGTCGAAGTCAGAAGGAGCGATGATTGCTTTGGCGCCTTGTTGGATGAGCTGTACTGCAACATTCCCAACCGTGACCGGATCGCTTTTGCCATCTAGCTCAATCAATTCAACCTGTTTTCCTAAAACTCCACCTTTTTGATTGATCACATCGACGGCTAATTGTGCCCCGCGCAATGCTGGTTCATCCAGCGGTGCTTGAATGCCGGTTAAACAAAGAGCGGAACCAATGATGATCTTGTCTCCGCTCGCAGCCGGAGCTTGCGTGGCGGCAGCTTGCTCTTGCGTGGCAGCGGCTTGCTCTTGTGTCGGAGCAGCTTGCTGTCCGCCGCAGGCTACCAATGCCATGCTGACGATCAACAAACTTACAATGATTGTCCAAACGTTTTTTTTCATCTTTATTCTCCTTTTTTTATGATTTAAACGCTCGAAGGGTTTTTCGGAAATCAAATGTACACAGGATTATTTGATTTCCTGGTATTATCCTGATAAATTACTCGGCTACAATATGACCTTTTCTAATTCCTCTATAATAATTACTTTATCAATCACTGCTGACCGATTCGCAGTTTATCCTGAACATACCAGCATTAATAAAGATAAACTTCAAACAAGTTTTGTTAAAACACAAAATTCAAAATTTAAGTATTCCTTCCTGCTTTTTCGGGATAATGCAAGAAGGGGATTCTATACGATATTACTATAGCATTTTTGGACTTCCGAATCTACTAGGGAAAGTATGGGGTATAGGCTAGGAATTGTTTGGGTTGTAGTGGCGTTTTGGTTTTATTGCAGCTATCATTTGGATTTAGAGCGGATGCTGAAGAAAGATGGAATATTATCGTTCAACCGATTAATACTATGAAATCATTCCGTATACTATCGTTGTTAAGTGAAAATTATGCCATCCTTGGTTTGGGGTTCCGTTTTTTCATGATTCACATGCCGAGAGATCATTCCACTAATCCATGTTGCAATGCGTAGCGCACTAGCTCGGCAATCGAATCGACTTGTAGTTTATGCATGATATTGTTTCGGTGCCACTCTACTGTTTTAATGCTAATTTTCATTTCCAAGGCAATTTGGCTGCTTGTTTTACCCTTTACAACCAAACGCAATATTTCTAGTTCGCGTTGGGTGAGCAGACTTGTAGAAGGGATGTTTTCCATATTGACCTGTTGAATGGTGTGGGTTGCAATGGGTGGATAGAGAAAACTACCCCCTTTGGCGACCAAGCGGATGGCATTGGTCAAGTCTGCGCCGAGGGCACGCTTGGGCACGTAGCCAGAAGCGCCTGCTTGAAGCAGGGGCAATACATAGGTTTCATCTTCATATTGCGTGAGGATCAATACATAGACATCCGGGTACTCTTCTCGAATGCGGCGGGTAGCTTCCAATCCGCTCATGCCCGGCATTGCGATATCCATGAGTACCACATCTGGAGATAACCGTGCCACGCTCTCGAGTGCTTGTTGGCCGTCTTCAGCTTCTCCGACAACTTCAATGTCAGCATAATAACTGAGCAGGGCACGCAGTCCTTCACGCAAAATGGCATGATCGTCGACGAGCAAAACACGGATTAAAGAGGCTGGTTTTTCCATTGTGCTTTATTAAAACATATCCGCAAAGTTGTTCCGGAACCGGGTGTCGTGTTGACTTCAAAAGAACCGCCCAGTATAGAGGCTCTTTCTTGGATTCCCCTTAATCCTAAGCTGTGCTCTGCGGGCAGCTGTGTTCCCAGAAGACGGGCATCAAAGCCTTTACCGTCATCACTGATCTCCAAGGTAATCCAATCCTGTACTTGGCTTAAATGGACAAGCACGGATGAAGCTTTGGCGTGGCGAATGATGTTTGTCGATCCTTCTTGTACGATGCGAAATAAAATAGTTTCAATTGCAGGTGGGAGAGGTTCATTGAAGGAATCGTATTCAAAGTGAAAATCCACTCCCAAAGGCTTCAAACGTTGTTCCCCGTACCATTGGATGGCGGAGACCAATCCCAAATCATCCAGCAACGAAGGGCGAAGGTTGGCAATCAAGCGGTGAATATTGCCAAGCATGTCCTGCGTGATTGCTTTTAGATCTTGGATGTGCGTCTCAATTTTATGGATGTCCACCTGTGCGGCAATGCGTATCGTATCTAAGCCGACCAATAATGCCGTGAGGCTTTGGCTGGTTTCATCATGTAACTCACGGGCGATGCGTTTCCGTTCTTCTTCTTGGGCGTTGATCATCTGATGCAGCAGTTGAGCTCGTGATCGTTCTTCCCTTTGCAGAGCGGTATAAAGTTTGGCGTTGGTAATCGCCAAAGCAGCTTCGTCGGCAATGCCTTTTATCAGCGAGAGCTCCATTTCGCCAATCGTCATGTCCTCGTTGGCGAATAGATCAAGCCTGCCGATGCATTTCCCTTCATGAACTAAATCTGCACAGATTAAATACCGTGCGTTTAGCGCTTGGCGGATGAGCGGATAAAACTCAGGGTGTGCTGGTAAATCAATTTGGGAGATATGCGGATCAATAGGAACTGCGACCGTTTGCAGGGCGGAGCGTGGTATCGGGTAAATTGCGGCAAGGTTTTCATTTTGTGTTATTGAACCGCTAATATAAAAAGTATCTTCCTGTGCCAGGTTATCTACCACTACTGCTACTGCAGTCACATTTAATGCATAACTCGTCTCGTCACAGACCGCTTGGAGCACGCTATTCAATTCCAGTTTCGCATTAAGCCGATTAGCAATCCGGACGAGTGCTTCTGCTCGATCGGATTGACGCCGAATTTGGGCTTCTGCCCAGCGCTGTTCCTGCTCCCGTTGCTGCAGAGCGCTTGCCATTTCATTGAATGTCTGGCCCAGATAATTGAGCTCACCTCGCCCGGGCTTCCATTCTGCCCTTGCACTTAAATCCCCTTTACTTAACCGCTTTGTTACATTTACAAGGGCATTAACTTGGCGAAGGAACAAGAATTGTGTTCCCAGCCAGGCGGTGATTAATGCCAAGATACCCCCCGCAGATAAAGCCAGTAAATTTCGCCTTAAAAGTCGGTTTGAACTGGCAAAAGCTGCTTCGGTTGGAACGCTAATGACGACGTAAATATACGATTCTTCCCCAGCGTAGAGAGGAGTTAGCGCATATAAACGTTCCACATTCTTATTATCTCTTCCTTGAACCAGCCCGTTATATTTTTTCTGTACTAAGTCAAAAATAAAGGATTCGGGCAGGATATGGCCGATATCCATATCCCCGTTTGGGTAAGAGGCTAGGATAAGTCCATTGGTATCCACGACCCTTAGTGTCGAGCCGGCGGGGAGGGAAGATGCGACCATAAACGGTTCCAGCCAACGCAGGTCCAGGCTGGCAAAGACAATACCTTGAGATTTCCCTTGGGCGTTGATCACCGGATATGCCAAAGTTATCATCACTTGTGAACTCGTGGGCATGATGTCATAATCGCTGATCGCAAATTCTTGATTGACTAAGGCATGCTGAAAGTATCCCTGATGAGCAATGTTAACTGGTGTACGTTGTGGTAAAGTCATACAGAAAATGTTTCCGGAGCTATCTGCGGCACCAAAATTGGCATATAGCGGGTGCTGCATCAGGATGTTTGATAAAAAGAACAAACATGCTGCTCGATCCTGGTTTTGAATGGCGGGAATCTGTGCCAATGTAATCAGAATATCACGGGCGCCATCGATCAAGCGCTGCTGGTTCGCACCGGCTAGCTGTGCAAGCCGCATCATATTGGCTTGGACTTCCTGCTTGGTTTGCTGACGGGTTTCCGCTGAAGATTGCCACATTAACAAAAATGCGGGTACTAATGCGATAAATACTAATCCAACAACTCGTAATCGCAAGCTGGCAAGACTGGATAGCAAATGGTCTTGTATTTTCGTTAACAACTTACCAAACCCTGAGTGCATGTTCAAGCGTGTTAAAAGACAAAAAAGTCATCTCAATGGAAAAAATGAATTAATGTACCAATTGGATATGGTAAATTACTAATAATCTTGAACACATTATATCAAAGCAGGGAGGGTTTCGCATTTTGATATTTGGCAATAAAGCGTTTGTCACAATCCGGATGATAGACTATGCATGAGGAGCTTCTATTCCTCAGTATCACCTGTCCATACGATATTAGTGATACACATACCCTGATAATAATCATAAAATCCCACATGGGAAAAGGGTATGCCTTTGTGACAACCTTCACCAAAAAAAGTGACATCCATGACTGAAATTAAACCATGATTATCGTTATTATCGTATCATATCGGTATATCGGTAACGAAGGAGAAAAGGAGCTATGCAAAAGATTCCCAGTGAATATTTAGCAATTGATCGAAAAATAAGGGCGCACATTCCCAGTGAAGAGCTAGAGCACCGCGATCCGAAAGCACGTGTGTGTGATTTTGACGATGTCCTCATACCGCTAGACCCAGAAAGGGCTATGTTTGAAGCATCTCGCTGTGTTCATTGCCCAGACCCAGCTGCTTGTGTTCTTGCTTGCCCTGCACATAATGATATCCCATCTGCAATGTGGTTAATTGAGCAAGGACAATTCTTAGAAGCAGCAAAACTGTATCGTCAAACCAGCTCTTTACCGGAAATTTGCGGAAGGGTTTGTCCCCATGAGCAATTGTGCCAGGGTTCCTGTGTGCTCAGTAAATATGGTCAACCCGTTCTCACCGGAGCTCTAGAGGCTTTTGTGGTTTGTTATGAACGGCAAACAGTGGGGGTTGAGATACCGGTTGGGGAACCGACTGGGAAGAAAGTCGCAATTGTCGGCGCAGGCCCAGCGGGATTAGCATGTGCAGAACAACTGCGGCAAAAAGGGCATGATGTAACGATCTTTGATCTCAAACCTGCCCCCGGTGGGTTGTTGGTTTATGGAATTCCCAATTTTAAGCTATCTAAAGAAGTTGTCTTTTGCCGTTGGGGGGATTTCGAGCGCGCGGGAGTTAAATTTGTTGGCAATACTTATATTGGGAAAGATAAAACGATTGACGATTTATTCAATGAGGGCTTTGACGCCGTCTTTGTTGGTGTCGGTGCAGAAATTGATGCGCCTATGGAAGTGCCAGGCGAAGACCTGCCAGGAGTTTACAAAGCAACGGAATTCCTGGCCAGGGCAAATGTGGATTTACAATATTTACCCGAAAACATGCGCGAGCGGCCGACTATTGGACGCAAAGTGGCGGTGATCGGTGGTGGAGATACTGCCTCTGATTGTCTGCGAACAGCCATCCGTTTGGGGGCGGAAGAAGTAATGTGTCTTTATCGGCGAACCGAACGAGAAATGCCTGGTGGACGACACGATCGCGAATTAGCCAAAGAAGAAGGCGCAATTTATCACTTCCTCACTCAACCCGTGCGCTTCATTGCCGGGCCGGATGGCCATTTAGCCCAAATCGAGTGCATTCGCATGCAACTAGGTGAACCGGATGCCAAAGGGCGTCGTAAGCCTGTGCCTATTGAAGGCAGTAATTTCATTGTCGAAGCGGATACAGCAATTTTGGCATTGGGTTATTGGCCTGATCCGGTTATTGGCGAGACCACGCCCGGTTTGGAAACCAAGAATTATGGTTTGTTTGTGGTCGATAAAGAAACCGGCGCTACTAGCCGTCCGGGAGTTTTCGCTGGCGGTGATGATGTAACCGGTCCTGATTTGGTTGTCACTGCTATGGTAGCGGGTCGCAAGGCTGCTGCCGGCATTGATCAATATCTTCGTAGTAAGTAGCGAGCAAAGAGTCTCGTTACCATCTCTCCTTCCTCCTTTCGTTGCCGTGGGCGATCCTGTCAGAACAGGATCGCCCAACGGCTTTTAAGGTGAGGTATAATAACTTGCCGTTCTCTCTGCTAGATAGAGCGAACGGAATTTTCTTGTTATACGGATAGGTTTATGGATATTGGCAATGTTCAAGCAGTAGATATTGATGGTCAAATGCGCTCAGCGTATCTGGATTACGCGATGAGTGTGATCGTGGCGCGGGCATTACCGGATGCAAGGGATGGATTGAAACCGGTACATCGGAGAATTCTCTATGCCATGCACGACATGGGGCTGCGCGCAAATTCCCCCTATAAAAAATCTGCTCGTATTGTGGGGGAAGTTTTGGGTAAATATCACCCCCATGGTGATGCTGCTGTCTATGAAGCCATGGCACGTTTGGCACAGGATTTTTCGATGCGTTATCCATTAGTTGATGGACAGGGTAACTTTGGATCGATTGACGGAGATGCGCCCGCTGCAATGCGATATACCGAAGCTCGTTTGGCTGAGATGGCAGAGGAAATGTTGACCGATATCGATGCCAATACGGTTGATTTTGTCGATAATTTTGATGGTTCTTTGAAAGAACCAGTGGTTTTACCAGCGCGTTTACCTAACTTGTTGCTAAATGGCTCTGCTGGCATTGCGGTGGGTATGGCGACCAATATCCCGCCGCATAATCTAAGTGAAATATCTGCGGCCATTAATTATTTGATTGATAATTACGATCAAATCGATGAATTAAGCACCGAAGACCTTTTGCATTTGGTGCCGGGACCCGATTTTCCAACTGGTGGATTGATTGTTGGTGTAGAAGGGATTCGACAAGCTTATACAACCGGGCGGGGACGGATTGTTCTGCGTGGAAAAGCACACATCGAAGAGAATGGTGGTAACCGCAATCGCATTGTTATCACTGAAATCCCTTATCAAGTCAATAAATCCAGCTTGATCGAACGTATTGCTGAATTGGTGCGTGAGGGGAGATTAGATGATATTTCTGATTTAAGAGATGAATCAGATCGGCGCGGTATGAGCATTGTTATTGAGTTGAAGCGTGGTGCCCAGGCTCGGAAAATCCTCAATCAACTCTATAAATATACTCCCTTACAGACCACCTTTGGCGTACAGATGTTGGCATTGGTAGATGGGGAACCGCGTTTACTTACCCTTAAACGAGCGCTGCAAGTTTTTATCGAACATCGCCGTGAGGTAATCACCCGCCGCTCACAATTTGAGCTGGATAAGGCACGCGCTCGTGCGCATATCTTAGAAGGGTTACTGATTGCTTTAGCGAATCTAGATGAAGTGATCCTGACAATTCGCCAATCACCGGACGCTGAGATTGCCAGAGAACGTTTGATGAGCCGCTTTAAATTAAGTGAAAAGCAGGCTCAAGCCATCCTGGATTTACAATTACGCCGCTTGGCTGCATTAGAACGCCAAAAGATTGAGGAAGAACAAAAACAGACGCTGGCGCGCATCGCCTATCTGGAAGATTTATTAGCCAACCCGGGTAAGATACTCGAGGTAATAAAAGAAGATTTGAACACGCTGACACAAAAATATCAAGACCGTCGCCGTACTCATATTGCGTTAGATGCAAGAGAGGATTTTGATGAGCAAGACCTCGTTCCTGATGAAGCGATTTTAATCAGCATAACCGAGAAGGGGTATATCAAGCGCACCCTCACGAAAGCATTCCGTGCACAAAGCCGAGGCGGGAAAGGTGTAGCAGGGCATTCTACAAAAGAAGAAGATGAAGTAATTCTCATGATCCCAGCTCGCACGCTGAATACGATCCTATTCTTCTCTAATCGAGGAAAAGTCTATTCCGAAAAGGCGTATCAAATACCCGACTCGGAACGCCAAACCCGCGGAATACCTCTGGTCAATGTGATCGGTTTAGATGCTGGTGAAACAGTGACGGCAATGGTGGC
>DAOTVW010000091.1:0-2267 GCA_034436035.1 Anaerolineales bacterium | reverse complement strand
TATGTTTGAAGCAAGCATTTCTCTCAACCGTACAAACGTGCGCACAATCTGGATGCTAACCTGTACTGCTCGTGGGGAATTGAGCACGTTAGCAAGCATCAATGCACCGTATTCAGTAAAAGCAAATGGCATATAGGAAGAATATTTCAGTTTTTTGAGGTGGTCACAATTTGTGACCACCTCTTGTTTTTCTTCATTGGTTAATTCGAACATAAAATCAGATGGAAAGCGATCGATGTTACGTTTCACTGCTTGTTTAAGGGCTTTTGTGGGAACACCAAATAGTTCAGCAATGTCTGCGTCTATCATTACTTTTTGACCTCTAAGATAGATGATTGAGCGCTCAATCTTTTCCTGAGGTATTATAGAGGTTGCATGTTGTTCTTTCATTTCATCTCCTCCAAGCTCTCTTTGATGTCCTTGAGTTCTTCCTTGGTCAAGCCCCACAGTTCGGCGGCAAGCTCATCGATCTCCTCTTCGAGGTCGGTTACACTGATGCCAGCGGCGACTTTCTCGTGGCATTCTTGGGAAAGCTGCGAGAGCTCTTGGTGAACCTTGTCGTCGGGAACGTATCGTGGAATCTTGATATAATCCATAATATGTGGATTGCCAAAGCTCTTTCCCATCGAGTATGATTGTGCAATGAACTGTGCGGGTGAACTATTCATTAGCGAACAAACGTAGTGTGCCTCATCTCTGTCTGAGAGTGGTATGTAAACGATCGCGTGTTGTGGTACTATCGGTTTCTGGCTGCACAATTTTCCGTCGAGATCCGAAGCGGAGATGACGGTAGCTCTCAGTTTTTCGCCCATCGTCTGCCAGCATACCTTGAACGGATAAAGTGAATGGTTTCCTACGTTGTAAATGGTATAGAAGGGGTACTTAAAAGGCAAGAGATATCGTTTATAGAGAGCCCTGTCCAGCAATTGTGATTCGAATACTTTGAAATACTTTAGTGCGTGGGGTGGAATTCCATTCAACGGGAGAGGCTTTGAAAAATCCTTGAGGTCATACGGAATAATAATCGCATTTTTGATAGAATGCGTCCCGCGAGCCATATCGGACCATCTGAGCAAAGCATTTTCATTAACTAATAATATCTTAACCGCCAAAACTAATACCGCGAACTAAGTAAAAAACTTCAAGCACGCTACGAGCCACACACAGATTTTACAGAACATTCCAAATAAACACAAGCAAAAACCTACCTAGGCGTAACAATTCTCGGTTGGTAGGATTAGCATAAGTTGTCGGAATGATTGTATATGCCGAAATTATCCAGTTCACGAGCTGGATAATGGAGAAAATTTGGAAACAAAACCGAGAAAGAGATGCAGGATGAGACGTCCAAGATGTTGAACCATTGAGACGATTCAACTTTAAACTATCTCAACACGACAAGAAGTTACCCTTTCTTTAAACATTTCAGTTACCGCAAAATAGAAAGGAAATATGGAAACAGTCTCACTCCAATCGAGTTTTCTAAAGTCAAATTGGTCTATCACGATTGGATCAAAAATCACCAACCGCAGATTTTTACATTTACTCGAAATGATTCAACAAGAATCTATATGGAATGGATATGATGTCTCAAGTAAGAATCACAATGAAAAAGAGATTGAAATAGATGTGAGAAATTTGCAGGGTACCCCTCTAATCTTCTCTAAATAGGTTTGCAAGATTCCATAAAGTTAGCATCTTTGTTGATTCAGCTCCCGAGAAATTGGAGAACTGACGATATCGTGATGGCCTGTGATATGAATTCTTCCTTACGGATTTATAGAGCAGGAGTCTGTGGGAGAACTCTCATTTTGCCGGTTCGAACATTGAAATCAAATTGCACTCACGCGAAATTGCTCTAAAAACACGATACTTTAACGGGCTCATAATCTTGAGTCCCCTACCCCACAGCTTCGCTACCTCACTCCCATATAGCGAAATTCCAAAGCGTGTTATTTAAGCCTCAACGATTAAAACTAACAACCCAACATTTACAATTAACAATAGTATGGTTCAAGATTAACGCTAAATACGGAACATAATACATTCACCCATCTTCCTTAATTGACCCGAGCAATCTCGAATAAATATAACGGCATAGCAAATTTTAGGCAAGTTTACGGATTGGTAGGCATAACAATTCTCGGTTGGTAGAATTAGCATAAGTTGTTGGAATGACTGTAGATGCCGAAATTATCCAGTTCACGAACTGGATAATGGAGGAAATTTGGAAACAAAACCGAGGAAGAGACGCAGGATGAGATGTC
>DAOTVW010000090.1:0-18606 GCA_034436035.1 Anaerolineales bacterium | reverse complement strand
AATATGTTCCGTCTCGTAGAATATTATTTGAGAATTGTCCAGGAATATGGAGTCAAAATACCAGAAGGATATCTGGATCGTTTACCGATAGTTCAGCGAATTGAACAAGCAATGTCTGTTCATCCATTACCCACAGTTCCCTGTCATAATGACCTGTTAGCGGAAAATTATATCGATGATGGCAATCTATTAAGGCTGATTGATTTTGAATATAGTGGGAATAATGATCCATGTTTTGAATTGGGAAATACTTGTCAAGAATTGCAATATAGTGAGGAGAAAATATTTGAATTGTGTGAGGCGTATTTTGGTGAAGCAACACCAAGTCGACTGGCAAGGATGAAATTGAATATGATCATGTCTGATGTGGGATGGACCCTTTGGGCAGCAATTCAACAAAAAATTTCTAAGATTGAATATGACTTTTGGGGCTGGGCAGTGGAACGCTGGGCGAGAGCCGTAGAAAAGATGGATTCACCCCAATTTGAATCGTGGATTAGGGATGTGCAGAAAGCAGATGTGAGTTAAATTTGCCTAATGTAGGAAAAAATTAATTCATCTACAAATAGCACCTTTCGGCGGGTTGCCGTATCTCACAAAAATAATAGTTGAACTATAGGTTAGGAACTCAATCGCAGGGGAGGGATCAGGCGGAGTGAGTGACTGCCAATTGCGAGATTTCTTGTTGGTGTCTTGGATCAGCAAGCCAAATTGCTGAGTGAATTCCATGCAGAATATAAGGAATATATTCCTCAAGAACTACTTTTTTATGCAGGATATCTTCAATGCTCCAGTTCAAAACAAAGAGATTGGCTGCTTCGATAAATTGGTTTAGCAAAGTTTGTTCATTAATGGATAAAGGAGGTACGGTGCTGGAGTTTTGTAAAGCGGTTTGATAAGAAGATACGAAATGAGCTGCTTCGTCTAATCGAACCTCACCATCCTTCATTCCTTCCCATTCTGTACAAAAATAATAAATAGCAAGCGCTACATCGAAGATGCGGTAATCCAATTTCGCCCAATCCAAATCAAATAAACCGATCACGTTTTCATCTTGGAATTTTAAATTCCCAGGGTGAAAGTCGCAGTGGATAACCAATTGTGGTAATTGTTGAAAAGCAGGGGATTGGAAAATTGTTATAAGCTCTTCAATTTTTTGATCGAGAAATGTCAGGTGGGGTAGGAGGATCTCCTGCACCATTTTTAAATGGGGTTGGGTAATACAGGTATGGAGGTTATTTTTAATTGGTTCTAAGAATTGGGCTATGCGTGGTTCTCGGCGAAACCCTAAAGGGTGAAAATTCCAAACAGCCTGGTGGTATTGCGCTAAGACTTGGGCAGACTGCGCCAATTCCTTTGGTGTGCAGTGTGGATTAACCCAGGTATATTTATCTTCGCCGGGTAAAAAGTCAAAGATGGCATAAAAAATGGTTTGATTGGGCGAGGTGGGATCCTGTTCCATGACATAGGTTTTACCATCCCGCGTGGGATGGACACGGGCGACAACAGGTTTACCGATTTCACAAATGTGATTGATTAAGGAATGCTCGAATAAAAGCTCTTCCTCTACAATACCAATTTTATATTGGCGGAGAAAGTATGAAGTTATTCTGTCGTTTTTTCGAGTTTGAATGGCAAAACTCAGGTTGACACATCCCCGTGTATTTTGAGCGTAATTCACCAATTCTCCCAGCTGGTAATGGGATAGTACATTTTTTATTCTAGTAGCCTTTTCATCGTTATCCATCATTTGCACGCTCTCGTCATTAGAAATAGATGCCCTTAATCAATGGTTAGCAAACGGTGTTCTTTTGATTTCCCATTGGTTGTTGGCGAATCGAATTACGATAAGGAAAAATGGATTTTACTTGAGTTTAGTTTAACATAAAAAGAGAAATAATCCAAGGTAAATTAAGCAAAAACTTGCAAAATTATGCAAAATTGTTTATAATATATTTATAAATTAAGCAAGAATTACCAAAAATGGTCAACCAATCCTTTCTTATGACGACGCCTGCGCCGGTTCTAATCCCTGCTCAACGCCATGAGTTAATCCTCAAACATCTTACGCTGCATAAAATTTCCTCATGTGCTGCTTTGGCAGATTATTTACAGGTTTCCGAGTCGACTATCCGACGTGATTTAGAAGCTTTAGAAAATCAGGGGTTAATCGAGCGCACGCGCGGGGGTGCAATTCTTAATGAACATATTCGCGCAGAGGCGGAATATGTTCAACGGGCACAGCGTTTTATCGAAGAGAAGCGTTCGATTGGCATGGCAGCGGCTTCCCTGATCGAACCCGGCGATTTAGTGTTCATCAACTCCGGCACAACGACAGCCCAATTGATACAAAACATTCATGGCATCCCCAATGTAACCCTTATCACGAACAATACTTCTGCATTAACCGATGTACACGATGCAGATTATGAACTGATCCTGTTAGGCGGAAAATATCTACCGTTATCTCAGGCAGTTGTCGGTACATTCACCACGGATAACCTAAACCAAATTTACGCAACGAAAGCATTTATTGGGGTTGAGGGCATAAGCCTTAAATATGGCTGTACGGTCTCCACCTTTCCAGAAGCGGAGATCATTCGTTTAATGGTTGCTCATACGCAAGGTCCCGTCATCATTGTTGCGGATCATACGAAATGGGGAGCGGTTTCGAATCACTTGATTGCCCGCATTGAACAGATCAATAAGCTTGTGACCGATGAGGGCTTTGATGCCAATGCACGTTTAGCTTTGCTCTCCCGTTCCGTTGATGTGGTGATCGCCAATCAAATTTAAACTAGAAGAGCAAATTTTGCTCGAATATCTTTAAAATTTTGAGGAGGCTATTCTATGAAAGATCAGGCACAAGTTGTCGTGATTGGTGGAGGTATTTTCGGTATCAATATTGCCTACCATTTGGCAAAACGCGGCTGGAACGATGTGGTTGTGTTGGAAAAAATGGAAATCGCCAGTGGCGAAACCGGACATGCTGCAGGGTTAGTGACCCAGTTTGCGACCTCAGAAACCCTTATGCAAATCCGTAAATACAGTATTGAATTATATAGTGAACTGGGATTGTTTAATCATGTGGGCAGTTTACGTGTGGCATCCAGCCCGGAACAACTCAAGGAATTACAACGCAGCGTCAGCCGAGCTAAAGGGATTGGCATGGATGTGGAGATTATCTCACCGTCGGAAGCGGTGAAAATTATGCCCTCTTTAAGCGAAAAAGACTTATATGGCGCAATCTATCTCCCGCGTGACGGTCATCTGGATCCCTATCTCACGACTACCAGCATGGCAGCGAAAGTTAAAGAGATGGGGGTGACCATTTACACCAACACCCGAGTGACAGGGTTGGAATTAACCCCCAAGGGTGAGATTGCACGAGTGCTGACCGATAAAGGTTCCATCCGAACCGAAATTGTGGTGAATGCCGCTGGGCTTTGGGCGCCGCGCGTGGCAGCTATGGCTGGCATTCATATCCCCACCACACCGGTCGATCATCAACACATCGCTTTGAAGGCGATCCCCGGAAAAGAATTTAGCCATCAAACCCCCTGCTTGCGCGACCCCGATAATCTCATTTATTTACGCGAAGAGCAAGGTGGTTTGGTCATCGGTGGATATGAACCCAACCCGAAAGCACGCTGGATTGATGGCGTACCATGGGAACATGGCAATACCGCCTTACCACCAGATTTTGACCGTTTTGAACAACTGCTCGAAGGCGCAATTCGCCGCATTCCCATTCTCGAAAACGCTGAGATGATTGGATTGACCTGCCATCCTGGTGCCTACTCTCCGGATTGCCAACCGATGATTGGACCTATGGCTGAGGTACGCGGGTTGTGGATGGCTTGCGGGATGTCTTTGAATGGTTTTGGCGGTGCAGGCGGGATCGGGAAGTTGATGGCGGAATGGATCATCGACGGGAACCCCTCGTTAGATGTCTACGCCTTCAAAGCCACTCGTTTTGGCAAATATTATTCTAGCTATTACTATACAACCGAGCGAACGCGCGAAGGTGTTAAATATTATTATCGCTTGAAATTCCCGAATGATGAAAATGAGTGGGCGCGGCCGCATCGCGTTTCTCCATTGCATCATCGCTTACAAGAATTAGGGGCAGTGTTTGGAGAGAAATTCGGTTGGGAACGGGTGAATTTCTTCCAGCCAGGCAAAGAAAGCCGCCGCATGGGTGCCGAACAACGTCAATGGGGATGGGGAAAACCACCCTATTTTGAGCGCGTTGGTATGGAACACCAGGCCGCACGGGAAAGGGTAGCCCTCTTTGACTTCACTTCTTTTGGCAAAATAGACTTGCGCGGGGCAGGAGCATTGCCTTTGTTACAACGTGTCGCAGACAGCAATATCGACCGTCCTGTGGGCAGCGCGATTTATACGCAGTTCCTCAATGAATTAGGCGGAGTTGAGGCAGATTTAACGGTAACCCGCCTGGATAAAGACCATTTTTGGGT
Source organism: Anaerolineales bacterium (assembly GCA_034436035.1). GTDB lineage: Bacteria > Chloroflexota > Anaerolineae > Anaerolineales > UBA4823 > UBA4823. Next base: position 14,125 of record DAOTVW010000090.1, on the reverse strand, counting down.
GATTACCGGTTCGGGCTTTATCGCCAATGATTTAGCCTGGTTACGCATGCATCAACAACCAGAAGATGGTGAGGTGGAGATACGCGATATCACCACAGAATGGGCTTGTATTCCACTCTGGGGTCCAAAAGCTCGGGAAGTGCTCCAACAGGTGACCTCCAGTGATGTATCTAATGAGGCAATCCCTTATATGCATGCTGCTTGGATCGATGTCCATGGGGCAAAGGTTTTGGCACAGCGGGTTAGCTATATTGGCGAATTGGGCTGGGAGCTGTATGTCCAAAATGAGTGGGCGATGCAGGTTTGGGATCGTCTTTATGCCGCTGCACAACCTTTCGGTGTTGAACCATGTGGGTATAAAGTTGCCGATTCATTGCGCCTGGAGAAAGGATATCGTTATTTCACCGCTGATGTCACCCAACGCGAAAACCCCTACGAGGCTGGCTTAGGATTTTGCGTGGATTTAGATAAAGGTGATTTCATTGGTAAAGAAGCCTTGCTGAAAGCGAAAGCGGAGGGATTGAAGCGGAAACTCTGCACGCTCACTCTCGAGGGTGAGGGATGGTTACCGATTTATGGCGGCGAGGCGGTTTATTTGAACGGTAAAGTGGTGAGTCGTGTGCGCAGTGGTGGATATGGCTATACTGTCAAGAAGAATATCGCCTATGCCTATTTGCCGATTGAACTGGCTAAACAAGGTAATCAATTCCAGGTGGAATTGTTCGATCAAAAAGTACCGGCAGTAGTCGCGCCCGCGGTGTTGATCGACCCCAAAGGTGAGAAATTGCGCGCTTAAGGGAATGCAACAAACATTGTCCCAAAAGGAAGATGTCGGAAATCTCAATGCAAAAGTATAAACTTCTATGCCTGACATTGAATATGATGAATCATAGCCTTCGACAACCAAACCTTTTGGGACAAGTTGAAACTGATGGATATTTATATAATACTAAACTTGTCTGATTTATTATTGTTTGCTATACTGGTATTAAATAAAACCTTTTAACGGTATTTCATTTTAGAGGAGACAGATATGAGCAACTTTACGGATGTAGAGCGGACAACTCTACAAAAATACATTGATTCCCGCCAACCCAATTATGGTTTGCCGCGGCCTTTCTATCACGATGGGTTAGTTTACCGCGCCGATTTAGAGGTATTTTGGCGGAGGGGCTGGCTTTTTGCTGGGCATTCCTGCCAGATTCCCAACCCTGGTGATTATTTCGTTTATGACATCGATACCGATTCCGTGATTATTACCCGCGCAGATGACGGCTCAGCGAAGGCTTTTCACAATGTATGCCGTCACCGCGGCTCGTTAATTTGTACGGAAGCGCAAGGGAATGTCCACCGTTTTATCTGCCCTTATCATCAATGGACTTACGGCCGTGATGGACGGCTGATCACTTGGCGCGGGATGCAAGAAGGGTTAGATAAATCCGAATTAGGTTTACGGCGGGTAGCTATACAGGAAGTGGAAGGGTTGATTTTCATTAGCTTGTCAGAGAATCCGCCTGATTTCCAACCAGCCTATGATGCGATTGCTCCCCAAGCGAAACCTCAAGGATTTACCCGGGCGAAGGTTGCCAAGATCATGGATTTTGAAATCGAAGCGAATTGGAAGCTAGTCTGGGAAAACAACCGCGAGTGTTATCATTGTAATGTCAATCATCCTCAGTATATCAAAGCCAACTTTGACCATTATAACGAGGATGATACGATTGAACGGGTGGCAGTCCAATTGCATAAAGTGGTTACCCGCAGTGAGGAGAAATGGGCTCAAATGGGGTTGGCGGTTTCACACACGAAAACAGGCATGACCGAATTTCCTGATCCCGAACACGGCATCTGGTATTCTGCTAACCGTACACCCCTGGTGGATGGATATGTAAGTGAGTCTATGGACGGGAAGCAGGTTGCCCCATTAATGGGCGATTATCCCGACCCGGATGTGGGTACGTTGCGGATTCGCATGTTGCCAAATTTCTGGAATCACTCCAGTTGTGATCATGGTGTATCCGTGCGTTTAACCCCCGCTGGCATTCATCGCACGAAAGCGCGCATGATTTGGGTAGTGGATCAAAATGCTGTCGAGGGGAAGGATTATGAATTGGAAAAACTCCTTCCATTCTGGCAATTAACGGGCGAGCAGGATTGGGAACTATGCAAGAATGCCCAATTGGGTGTGAATTCCAGCGCTTATGTTCCCGGACCGCTTTCGAAATATAAAGAGTATGATGTAGACCGATTTTTGAGCTGGTATTTGATCGAGTTATCGAAAGGAATTCAAGAATAGAATGCGATCTCCCGTGAATATTTCTTCACGGGAGATAAAATCCTTTATATTGGGAGCTGATTGTGTTTACCTATTCAGAATTACTCACGTCACAAGAAGTACAACGCGTCCATGAAGCATCCCTTGAAATCCTGGAACAGGTGGGAATGTTGGTGCGCAACGAGAAGGCGCGGCGGATCTTTGCCAAACATGGTTGTAAGGTTAACGATGAAACGCATTTGGTGACCTTCCCGCCAAAGGTGATTGAAGAATTCCGTCAAATGCTTCCCCCCAAGTTTATCTTTCGTGGACGGGATGAAAAATTTGATAAAGTGTTACCGGATGATAGTCCAGTCATTGTCACTGCCTCTTCTGCTCCAAATATCATTGACCCTGTTACCGGAAAAGAACGCCGTTCGACTTCAGAGGATATCGCGCGGATTGCTTACTTGATCAACGAGTTACCTGGTTATGATGTTTTTTCCATCTCCACCCTCGCAGAGGATGCACCAGAGGGATATTTCACCCTCGCCAGGCTTTACCCGGCTTTGAAAAACTGTCTCAAACCGGTACGCAGCACTTCAACGGATGTAGCCGATGCGGAGAAAGTGCTTCAATTAGGTGCTGTGATTGCTGGAAGTGAAAAAGCGTATCAGGAAAGACCATTTATCACCCACCATTTTTGCCCTGTAGTTTCTCCCTTGACATTTGATGTAGCATCGACAGAGCTGACCATCTACTTTGCCGAAAAAGGATTACCGGTTTACCCGAGCATTGTACCAAATGGTGGCTTAACCTCTCCGATGACTATGGCTGGTACATTAGTCCAGGGCAATGCAGAATTCCTGGCTGCTGCCTGTCTGATGCAAATGGTAAAACCTCAAACCCCACTAATTTATTCTACCTTGCCAACGATTGCCGATATGCGCACCGGCGCGTATGCTTCTGGCGGCGTTGAATGTGGTATGTTACACATGGCTTTTGCCCAAATGTCCCGCTTTTATAATGTCCCTTGTGGAGGGTATATCGGTTTGACCAATTCGAAAATCAATGATGCCCAATCCGGTTATGAAACTGGCGTTTCTGCCACTGCCGCAATGTTAGGTGGTGCAAATATGATGAATATGGGTGGGTTATTGGATGCACTGAAAGCGTTTGACTTTGCCAAGGCAGTGATTGATGATGAAATCGCAATAATGCTAAAGCGGATACAACGCGGCATGGAATTTAGTGAAGAGAATTTGGCGCTCGATGTGATCGCTGATGTTAAACCAGGGGGTGGATTTATGACCCATAAACACACCGTTAAATGGATGCGCAAGGCTGCCTTAATGCCGCGCATAGCCGATCGCGATCCGCGCGAAGTCTGGGAGAAACGCGGCGCTACCGATGCTTACCAAAAGGCAATGCAACGTGCGCGGGAGATACTCAGTAAACCAAATCCAGTTGTTTTCTCGAGCGAAGTTGAGGAGAGAATTCGCCAGGCTTTTCCAGAGATGGTTAAAGGGGATGCGGTTTTACCAGAAGGCTGGCCTGGATAATCAACATAGAGGTTTAATAAAAGAGGAGAATAAAAATGAGATTTTTCTTTGCAACGGATGTACACGGATCAGAAATTTGTTGGAAAAAATTTATTGCTGCGGGGAAATTTTATGAGGTCGATACCCTGATTCTGGGCGGTGATATGACCGGCAAGGCAATTATTCCGATTATTGCCCAAGGAAATAACAAGTGGAAGGTGACCTTGCTCGAGCAGGAGACCATTCTGGAAGGGCAAGAAGAAGTGGATAAAATGGTGGCGACCATTATGAATCGCGGCTACTATCCCCATGTCACCACACCCGATGAAGTTAAAGAAATTTCAGAGACGCCAGGCCGATCAGACGAACTATTTTCAGACTATGTCCTGAAGACCATGCAGCGCTGGATGGATTATGCCGATCAAAAACTGGCGGGGACAGGTATCAAGTGTTATGTTTGCCCGGGTAATGATGATGTTTTTGAAATCGACGCAGTCATTGAAAGCTCGAAGAGTGTGCGCAGCGTTGAGGGCAAAGTAGTCTGGTTGGATGATAACCACGAGATGATCAGCACCGGTTGGTCTAATCCGACTCCTTGGGATACCCATCGAGAGGAAGATGAAGATGCTTTGCTCAAACGGATAGAGGCAATGATCGCACAATTAAAAAATGTGGAGAACGCGGTATTTAATCTGCATGCGCCACCTTATGGAAGCGGCTTAGATGAAGCACCCGAGTTAACGAAAGATATGCGGCTTGCCTATGCGGGGCGATCCATGGTACCGGTGGGGAGTAAAGCAGTCCTCCAGGTAATCGAAAAGTACCAACCTTTGTTGAGCCTGCATGGCCACATTCATGAGGGTAAAGGCACTCGTAAATATCGGCGCACTTTGTGTATTAATGCCGGCAGTCAATATGAGCAGGGCATTTTACAAGGAGTGGTGATGGATTTAGGTCCGAAAAAGATCAACAGTTATGTTCTCACCACAGGATAATCATCATTAATGGCATAATGAGTGAAGGAGGTGAACTTGAGATAAAGATTAAAAAGAGGAATTAAAGAGAAGAGACCACTTCTCTTTGACGGGTTGGTTTGGTATTCCGTTGTCGATAAACACGGATATTGGGTTTATTCCTGAAATAAACCCTAGCCATCCAGAGAAGGGTCTTCCAATAAAGAAAAAGGAGGTGCCTATCGGAAAAAGGATCGGATACTCTGCAGGTTTGAGAAAGTCCCAACTCGGGTTGGGAAAGCAATTGTAAAAACGGGATTTTCCCGGAAACCGATGAAAGGAGTTAATTATGAGCGAGGTAACCTTATTTGTGCGCAAAGCAAGCGGCCTGGTTCGTTCTTGGTCGACTTTTGATGCGTTCATTTACGCAACCTTCTCCATCAATCTGATCACGTTAGGTTTGTATATTTTTTCCTACTGCTATTACTTCGAGGGGAATTTGGCAACCGCAGTAGTCATCGGTGGTGCTTTCACCATTTTTGAAGTCATTGTCTATGCCAGCTTAATATCTGCAATGCCACGTGCCGGAGGGGACTATGTCTGGCAAAGCCGTATTTTGGGGCGCGGCATTGGCTTCCTGCTGGCGGTAACCGGCTGGTGGTTTATCCTCTGGCTCTGGGTACCTTTGTATGGTCAGATGTTGGTTTATATTGTGTTCACGCCATTACTAGGGGTTTTAGGCGCCAAAGACTTGGCACTATGGTTCACCACCAGCAATAATGGCTTACTGGTTGGGAATATTCTGGTTTGTTTGATCGTCTTTGTTTACATCGCAGTGGGGATGAAAATGTATGCGCGGGTACAAAAATTCTGCTTTTGGGGCGGAATGCTCGGTTTGCTGATCGTCTTCTTGTTGCTTTTGTTCGGGAACCATGAGACTTTTGTGGCAAACTTCAATGAATTTGCAGTGAAATACTTCGGTGCAGCCTCGGGAGACGTGTACTCTGCCACTTTAGCAGCCGGCGAAGCCGCTGGAACCGCAACTGGTCCGCTCAACAATATTGCTATCGGCGCCAGCATGGCGTTGATCCCGATGATTGTGTTCTTCAATTTGTGGCCTAACTGGGGATCAACTTTGTATGGCGAGGTGCGCGGCGCAAATGATTATAAGCGGAACTTCTGGGGGATGGCTTGGGCGGTGATCGTCACTGCTGGCTTGGCAGTCATCTTCTTCATGTTGATCAATAAGACACTGGGTTGGGATTTCTATAACAAAGCGAATGGTGCTTTCTGGAACTATACCTGGGGTTACACGACGGAAACCCCGCCATTACCCGTATGGCCCTACCCCGGTTTGTTTGCTGCCTTTTTGGTTAAAAGCCCCTCCTTGCAATTTATCGTCCTGCTGCTGATGAGTTTGTGGTGGTTTGGCTGGTCGGGAACGGTCTTTTTGAGTTCAACCCGGGTGATCTTTGCCGCTGCTTTTGACCGTATGTTACCAGAATGGGTCTCGGCGGTTGAACCACGCACCCGCACGCCGATCAACGCGCTGCTTTTGATGGTTATCCCATCCATCATTATTTCAATCCTGTATTCCTACAATATTTGGAATTTCCGTTCTCTCGCGTTGGATGCTACATTGGTGATCGCAGTCACCTTCCTTGGCACCACTGTGGCGGCAGTCATTTTGCCGTGGCGGCAGAAAGAGATTTATGATGGATCGCCAATCTCCAAGTATAAAACACCCGGCTGGCTCGGTTGGATAACGATGCTCCTTTACCTGGTGGGCGTTGTTTATCTTATCGTGAAATCCTTCAGCTATATGGGCAGTGTATTGGGTGGATTGCCCGCGATCGGAGCAAATGGATTGACCTGGTTCATTGTGATCCTGGTGTCCGTTTTGACCGTTGTCAATGCTGTGCTGTTGTTGTGGATCCTCTATTATGTAGGTTCGCGTTTCCTGAAAGGAGAGCTGTTGCCGGTTATCACGGCGGCGGGTTTGATATTCCTTGGTTTCCTGGATTGGCTGTTAGTTGAATGGCTATGGGATCCGCATGTACCACCCTTTGATTTTGCTTATTACGGAATTGGGTGGAAAAACGTAAGTTCGATGCTCTTTATGCTGTTCAACTACTTGCTGGCAGGTGCGATTTATGTTGGTTTCAGCCGCTTCCGCCGCAGCCAAGGTATTGATGTTGACAAGGTGTACAAGGAAATTCCGGTGGAATAGGCGAAATAAATTTCGCGATACAAGGTAACCCGAAATTCATTTTGGGACAACAAGCGAAATAAATTTCGCGATACAAAGTAGCCCAAAATTTATTTTGGGACAACGAGCGAAATAAACTTAGCAGGATGAAAGGAGAGTGTCTCAATATTCAACTTATTCCAGGGTGTAACGCGAAAGCGCTAAACTTCGTCGATCCTTTACGAGCAGGTTTGGAATACGATAATTTGAGACACTCTCGCTTATTCGTCAATTAAAGTCATGTAAAATCATTAATGTTTGAAAACCCTTTGTAAATGAACCTTTACTGAAAATTAAAACAAAATTATTAAAATGGCAAATAGATGGATTAGAATAGTTGCAAGGTTAGCGAAAGAGATGATTGCAGAGGATTGTTTTGGGTGTATACACAATAAAAATGCATGGCGAAAATTTGTAAAAAATAATTGACGCGCTGAAAAAATAGTGCTAAAATTAAAGTGTTAATACCCCTTAACGATGTTAATTTTCTTCAATCATTCACCGGTGCTTCAAAAGCTGCAAGACCCTCAATTCCTTTGCCGCAACCGGTGTGCGGCAAAATGCTAAACAGCGTAGATCAGGAGGTGAAGAAAAACAAACGAGAGTCAAACTGTATCCCAAGGTTGTTATGCAACCAATAAACCATTTAATAATCTTTAATACTTATAAAAAACGGAGGATAAGATGAATCGCAAATTATCACGGCGAGAATTTCTCAAACTAACCGGCTTAGCTGGTGGAGCAGCTATCGTTGCCTCATGCGCTCCCAAAGCCACCCCCACTCCCGAAGCAGCAAAGCTCCCCGACCTCACCAGCGGAAACACAATCCCCTTGGAAGATTTAGTGAAAGCGGTTGAGGTAGAGGGCAAGAATCTCACCACTATTGCCCTGCCCCATGACTGGGCGAACTATGGCGAGATCATTCAAACCTTTAAAGACCGCTATGGTATTGCCATCAATGAATTGAACCCTGATGCTGGTTCATCCGATGAATTGGAAGCCATCCGCGCCAACAAAGACAGTAAAGGTCCTCAGGCACCCGATGTAATTGATATCGGTGTAGGTCATACCGCGACAGCCATGAAAGACGGATTGCTGGCGAAGTACAAAGTAGCCACCTGGGATAGCATTCCAATCAAAGATCCGGATGGGTATTGGTGGGCTGAATATTATGGCGTCTTGACTTTTGAGGTCATTAAAGATCCAAAACTCCCCGTCCCGCAGGACTGGCCTGATTTGTTGAAGCCAGAATACAAAGGGAAAGTGGCTATGGCGGGGGATGTGTTGAAGTCGAATGAATCGGTGATGACCGTATTTGCCTCAGGATTATCCATGGCGAATGGTGATATCAAAGCCGCTCCACAAGCAGGTTTGGAATTCTGGAAAGAGATGAACGCCAAAGGCAACTTCATCCCAGTGATAGCTGACCAAGGACGCATTGCCGCTGGTGAGACTCCTGTGACAATAGAATGGGACTACCTCGCATTGGCAAACCGCGATGCCCTGAAAGGGAATCCTGACCTAGAGATCGTTGTCCCGAAGACGGGTGTTGTTGCAGGTCCGTATGCTGGTGGGATCAGCGCTTATGCACCACATCCTTATGCAGCACGCTTGTGGTGGGAGTTCGTCATGTCCGATGAAGGGCAGAATCTCTATCTAAAAGGCTATGCACACCCCATTCGCTTTACCGATATGGTCAAGCGCGGGGTTGTTCCGAAAGAGATGCTGGATAAACTGCCACCGGCTGAAGCCTATGAGAAAGCTGTCTTCCCCACTGTGGAGGAATTAACCGAGATCAAAGCATACATTACGGATAATTGGCGCAAGGTCGTATACGGAGAATAATCATGGCTGTGGAAGCGAAACTTGATTCGCGCCGCAACCCCGGGGGCGTGCCAAAAGCACGCCCCCCAAAAACCAGGATCAATTGGTCTTGGTTGGGTGTGGTGCCGTTTTTTGCCTTTGCAATTATGTTTCTGATCCTGCCCTCGCTGTCGATTTTTATTCGCAGCTTTCAAGGTCCAGAAGGGCAGTTTACCTTTGATAATATCGTTGCGATTTTCCATGGGCGCGATTTTATCAATGCCTATCGGACGAGCCTCACGATCAGCTTGATTACTGCGGTGGGGGGTGGTATTTTTGGGTTTTTGCTCGCTTATTCTGTGATCTTAGGCGGCTTACCAAGTGCTTTACGTTCCTTCTTGCTGACTTTCTCTGGCGTTGCCTCTAACTTTGCCGGCGTTCCATTGGCATTTGCTTTTGTAGCAACCATCGGTAACGCGGGATTGGTCACGCGTATAATCGAAAATGTGCTTAATGTAGACATCCATGCCAGGGGCTTTACAATCTACTCGATTTGGGGATTAAGCATCGTGTATATGTATTTCCAGTTTCCCCTGATGGTGTTGATTATGGCACCTGCCCTGGATGGGCTGCGTAGAGAGTGGCGGGAGGCATGCGAAAACCTTGGCGGAACTGAACTGCATTATTGGCGCTATGTGGCTCTGCCTATCTTAATGCCAACTCTCTTGGGAACGATGATCCTGCTCTTCGGTAATGCTTTTGGCGCCTATGCTACCGCTTACGCATTCTCGGGTAGTTTTATCAATTTGATCACCATAGTGATTGGTGCACAAATTCAAGGGGACGTCTTGTATAACCCGGGCCTGGGAAACGCGTTAGCACTTGGCATGATCGTGATCATGTCGCTTAGTATGGTTGGGTATCTGACTCTACAGCGACGCGCAGCGAGGTGGTTACGATGAAAAAGACAAATTACTTTGCCTGGTTTATTTTTATCCTGGGAATATTTTACTTTTTCCTTCCGCTGTTTGCTACGCTAGAATTTAGCTTACGCATGAAAAAAGGGGTTTATTCTTTGGAGGCGTTTCGGGTTGCTTTCCAGGATCCTAAGTTTTATCAAAACTTTGGTTACTCTTTAATGTGGGCAGTTTTGACGATCGTCTTTAGTTTGCTTTTGGTTGTGCCTACCGCTTATTGGGTGCATTGGAAACTACAGAAGATACGCCCGGTGGTTGAATTCATAACCTTGATGCCGTTTGTCACTCCGGCTGTGGTGTTGGTATTTGGTTTGATCCGTCTGTATGGCAAACCACCCCTGAACCTTACCCCGACCCCGATTCCGTTGATTGCTGGCTACATTGTGCTATCTTTTCCATACATGTATCGCTCGGTTGATTCGGGGCTACGGGCGATTGATATTCGCACTTTAACTGAGGCAGCGTTGAGTATGGGGGCTGGCTGGGGCACGATCATCAGCCAGGTGATTTTCCCCAATATCCGTGTTGCCATCTTGAGCGGCGTTTTTCTCACCTTTGCGATCGTGATGGGTGAGTTTACCTTCGCATCCTTGTTATCCTGGCCAGCCTTTGGTCCTTATATGGAAGAGATCGGTTCAATGCGTGCATACACTCCGCAAGCGCTATCTTTAGTCAGTTTTGCCTTGACCTGGACTTCAATGATGATCATGCAACGACTCGGCCGCGGAGCAAAAGGCGAGGAACAAGTTGCAGTAGCACACTAATGAATAAGAGGCTATTATGGCATTTCTAGAAATTAATAACGTCAGTAAATCTTTTGGAAAGACCGTTGCGGTCAAAGACTTTAATCTCAAAGTCGAAAAAGGGGAACTGGTTTCATTTTTGGGTCCATCTGGTTGTGGAAAGACAACTACTTTACGGATGGTAGCGGGGTTTGAGGTGCCATCATCTGGGGAGATTATCATTGATGGCAAAGATGTCACCTATGAACCACCCAACCGGAGGCCAGTGGGGATGGTCTTTCAATCCTATGCACTCTTCCCCAATATGAATGTTGCGGCAAATATTGGTTTTGGATTGAAAATCGCCAAACGACCCCAAGAAGAGATAAACCAGCGCGTCACGGAAATGCTGGAGTTGATCCACATGCCAGGATATGGGAATCGTTACCCCCATCAATTATCCGGTGGTCAGCAGCAGCGCGTGGCGCTGGCACGCGCGTTGGCAATGCATCCGCAGGTATTGTTGCTGGATGAACCGCTTTCTGCATTGGATGCAAAAATTCGAGTTTCCTTACGTGGTGAAATCCGTGCCATTCAACGGGAGTTAGGCATCACTACTGTGTATGTCACCCATGATCAGGAAGAGGCATTATCCATTTCTGATCGGGTTGTGGTCATGAACAATGCCCAAATCGAACAGATTGGGCCTCCATTTGAAATTTATAATTTCCCTCAAACGGAATTCGTCGCTCAATTTGTGGGAACGTTGAACGCTGTCAATGCCGAAGTGGTAGACCCCAAAGCCAAGATACTGAAATTCGAAGGGCAACAAGTGCAAACTGCTTTCAGCCTGGACAAATTACACCCGGGCGATAAAGTGATGATCGCGATCCGCCCCGAGCGCTTGAGTTTTGCCTCTCAAGAGAGGAAAGCGAATATCCTTAAAGGAAAAGTGCAAAATATCACCTTTTTAGGAGCCATTGTGCGCATTCAGGTAGGGATTGGAAGTATCAGTTTTTATATGGATACCTTCAATAACCCTTACCTGGCATTGCCCAAGATCGGTGAGGAGGTGGAAATCACTTGTTCCGCTGAAGCGGTGTTAGCGTTGAAAGAACGCCGCGAAAGTCAAGAAGTATAGTGCAAGATGTGTGAGGAAAGGCGTGCCATAAGCGCGCCTTTTTTATTTGTAACGGCTTCGCTTCTATCCATTTTCGCGACCAAACTGGAATAAATAAAGGGGAAAATCAACGGACAACGATGATAAAAAGCTCGCTATTTTTAGAATAATTGTAACTACTCAGATATTATTAAAGATTGTTATGGGAAACAATTATCCTGGCGAGTTTGTTAAGCCATCTCTCGACCGGCACCTGTCATGGCGAGCAAAGCGAAGCCATCTCCCTGCCGGATTGGAGATTGCTTCGGTCGCAAAGAACGCTCCCTCGCAATGACAGCTGTGCTGAGTAATTACAAATAATTTTTGACTCTACAGCAAAAAAGTGATCTTTACCACAGAGACCACAGAGATTGAAAATAATTTTCTCCTTTATTCAGGAATAAAGATGCAAAATTTTCCCTTATGCGCCTTCACACGCTAATCATTTTCCTTTTATTCACAAATTCTGTGCTCTCCGCGCTCTCGGTGCGCTCTGTGGTTGGTTTTTGCTGCGAAGCCATTTTTGTAACTAAAGGATTAGGTAAAGAGATAGGATTTACCAATTGACAAATTTAAATAAATCAACTATAATAAAGGTATAGACCATTATACCAATTAAGGTATTAACCGTGAGCGAGAAAGTAGTATCAACGATTTACCCTCTTTATGTGCAAATTGCGGAGACATTTGCCGACCGCATTGCCGGTGGTGAATTAAAACCAGGGGATCGGCTGCCGCCGGAACGCGAGCTCTGTCAGATGTTAAACGTCAGCCGGATGACCCTCCGTCAGGCGCTTACCGAGTTAGAGGCACGCGGACTAATTGTTCGGCGGCAAGGTGATGGCACCTACATTGCAGAACCAAAGATTGAGCGCAATGCCACCAAACTGGTTGCTTTTACGGATGCTATCCGGCAAAAAGGGTATCGTCCTTCTGCAAAAATTCTCTTTTTTGAAAAACGGTTTGCGGATGCACGTGTTGCCAGGGATTTGAAAATTCCGCTGGCGGCTGCAGTCTATTATTACCAACGCCTGCGATTTGTGAACCAAGAACCATTAATGTTGGAAAAGTGCTATCTGCCTATTAGCCGCTTTGCCGGCTTAGAAAATTATGATTTGGAGAACCGTTCGGTCTATGAAATATTGCGTACAGAATACAATGTGCGCATCGATCATTCTCAACAAAGTTTAGAAGCTGTCATTGCTACAGAATATGAGGCGGAGCTGTTAGGTGTTCAAGTTGGTGCAGCGATGATGTTGCAGCATCGTCTTGCCTTTGATATCGATGGAGTGCCTATTGAATGTGGCGAGGATATTTATCGCGGAGACCGTTTTATTTTTGTGACAGATAGCGCTCCATTCTCGATGGAGGAATGAGGGAATCGTGTGGAGAGGAGTAAGTTAAGATGAAAAAAAGAGGAAAGAGATTGGGATTTGGAATTGACCCGAGCCGGCTATGGAGGTGGATGAGATCAAAATGGAATTCGACGTCCGATGATTCCAAGGCGCGCAAAAGGGAAAAGCGCTGGGTTGAGTTGAACTCGGTTAGTATTTTTTGTGGTCATCGCTAGGTTAAACTGGGGGAAAATTTACCTGGGGTAAACCGGCGCGAGCGGGGTACTCGCGTCGGTTTTATTAATAAATATTAATAATATAGCTATTGTGTTAATATCTATTAACATTATTAATCGATTGGAGTATAATGCGGTTTTCAAATCTCGTACCCTTCGAGGTGATTTTCCGTGACTCTTTTACTCGTGCTTTTTATTGCGATTGCGTTGGTTTTTGATTTTCTGAATGGTTTTCATGATAGCGCGAATGTGGTTGCAACTGCCATTGCTTCCCGAGCGCTCCCGCCCCGCTATGCGCTATTAATAGCAGCTTTGGCTGATTTTACGGGACCTTTTTTATTCGGGGTAGCTGTAGCGACCACGATTGGTGATGAAGTGTTGGCTAGTCAAGCGATCACGATTCCGGTAGCCATGTCGGCATTACTTTCGGCAATCATTTGGAATATATTTACCTGGTGGTTTGGGATTCCATCCAGTTCTTCCCATGCCTTAATTGGCGGTTTTGTCGGTGCTGCTATTACTGGCTTTGGGATAGGTGTAATCCGCATGGCTGGGCTGTATAAGATATTAATCGGTTTGTTTATCTCTCCGATCCTTGGCTTGCTTGTCGGTTGGATCATTATGAAATTGGCGCTTGCTATGGGACGTAGAACTTCACCGCGGATAAATGTATTTTTCCGGCGTTCACAATGGCTGACAATGATCGCATTAGGATTAAGCCATGGCAGTAACGACGCTCAAAAGACGATGGGTGTGGTGACGATGGGTTTAGTTGCATTTGGCGTGATCCCGAGTTTTCATGTTCCCGCCTGGGTAATCCTTATTTGTGCTTCTTCCATATCTTTCGGAATGGTTATGGGCGGTTGGCGCTTGATTAAAACCATGGGTGGAAAATTTT
>DAOTVW010000089.1:0-5409 GCA_034436035.1 Anaerolineales bacterium | reverse complement strand
CCGCTGGTTAGGATGGTCTCGGCTAAACGTACCCCATTCAATCCTTCGGGGAGGGAATTTTCCCACCAGGCTTGGAAATTTTCCCACCAGGTTTGGATTTCAAGCGGTTGGGTAGCGACGAAGCGCTGTAATTTTTCGTTCGCAATACCAAGCGCTTTTTGTTGCGCCAATCGGTGGAAGGTTTGCCCCAGTTGAATGCGCTTCTCGTTTTCCGATTCACTGCTCATCTCTCGGTTGGGCCAAAGCAGACGACGGACATGGCGCAGGTAAAAGCGGCGGGGGCATTCAAGGTAATCTTGGAGGTTGGATTGGCTAAAGGTGAAATCAGGAGCCAGGTTGACCATGTTGTTTATCCCAATAATTCCAGAGTGCCATTAATGCTAAGGCGGGTTGTTGGTTTTTTCGCCCGCTGTTCCAGGTGATCACTAATTCTTTTTTTGCACGGGTGATGCCTACATATAGCAAACGGATCCTTTCGCGCACATAATCAAGACGTGCGTTTTGGGTTGGTTCACCCTCGCGAGGAAAGCTTTGTAAATTTGGTTCAAGCAACCATTCCAATTGTGCAATAGTCTCCGCTTGTAAGTTCAATTGTTGGCGGATAAACCATTTTTCTGGCTGATATTGATCATACGGAGCGCCAGAAGGAAAGTCATAGTTGTTGACCGATAACAAGTATACCCGATCCCATTCCAATCCCTTCGCTTTATGCATGGTCGAAACTACCACGATTCCTTTATAGTCTTCGGGATTGAACCCGCTATCGTTTTTGCTGAACCCGATGAAGCGGCGCTGGTTATTGGAGATGACCGACAATTCCTGCGCAAGCTCGGTTAAATGCCAGGCTGGATGTGCGTCTTGAGCTTGTCGTAAAATCAAGGCTAATTTATGTGCAAGGGCGAGGTCGGATGGCTGGTGGAATAAATCTTGCGCCAGGGTCAAGATGAGCTGATCGATGGGAATCAGGATGGTTTCTTGCCAACGTCGCACCAGTTGCCGAAAACGATGGAGCCGCTGATAAGGCGAAAGCTGGAGCGTTGGTTTATCTCGTTCCTCAGTGAGCGGATGAGGGGGAGAGAAAATCGAAGCAAGCCAATCTTTATCGGAAGAGGGGTATAAATATTCTTCCAAATTGCGGCATTGCAGGATCAGTGCGCTATCGGCTTCGATTTGTTGTTTTTGCTCCTCTTCGGCTTGTTGATCTAGGTCTTGATCCGTGCTTTCAGCAAAGCGCCAGGTTTGATATACTTTGGCTAATTTTTTCGAAGAAGTTGGATCCCCTAAAAAAGCGAGGATATCGCCTAACATGCGTGCAGTTTGGCGAGTGCTTGCGGTTGTCTTGAGCAGAGAATCTTCGAAGGGAATCCCTTCTTTTTTCAATAGTTCGACCACCTCCTTGCCGCGCTCTGCACGCGGCACTAAAACCGCAACAGTCCAATCGGGATGGTCTTTCAGCCAATTTTTTATGGACTGAACCACTTTTTGCGTTTCCTGATCGGGGGTTAGTTTTGGTTTATAGAGAAACACCTTTGTGGGGTCATCGGGCGGATTGCTTTGTGGATCAGTTGGAGGTAAGGGTGTGATGAAAGGTGGCGCTTGTAACGCATCCCGCACTTCCTGAATGGGATGTTCCTGCATTGTCCAACGAATTAATTCGTTGGCTAAATCCATAATGCTCTTTGTTGACCGTCCTGAATTGGGTAGTTCGCGGCGGATGACATCCTTTTCCTTGACAAATTGATGCAAATAGCGCGGATCAGCGGTGGTAAATGTCTCATAGATTGCCTGGTTTGGATCACCCACGCGCACCCAATTGCCATGATCACCGACTAACTTGCGCAGAATTTGCTCTTGCATCCAGTTGCTATCCTGGGCTTCGTCTTCTAAAATGTAGGGCCAGCGATATTGCAGGCGTTCCAGCAAAGCCGCATCCCACTCCAGCGCATCATACGCGAGGCGGATTAGATCGGAAAAGTCCACTGCACCACGATAATGCAGAGCGCGTTGGTAATCATGATACATTGCCCAACCCATTTCTAATAATGGAAGTCGAAAGGGCAATTGGTCCAGCTTATGGCGCAAATCTTCTGGAGTGATGCGACGGTCTTTTGCCAAGCTGATAAAACTGGCGGCGATCTCCTGGATAAACTCGGGAAATTGCTCTTGAAATCGATGATTTTGTTCGGGCGATTTCTCCTCATCCAGGAAGGCTTCGATTTCTGCATAGTTTTGTTTTAACCAGGAATCAACCACCGCACGGCAGATGCGATCACTTTCGCGCTCGTCAATAATTTGGAATTTCTCATCCAGCCCAACCAATTCTGGACGTTCGTGAACGATGTCGTTTGCCAAACCATGTAAAGTGCGCACGCGAAAGTCTAACGGCATCAAACCGCGAGCTGCTAAAAAAGCACGGATACGTTGGGTGAATACATCCACTGCCGAGTTGACCAAAGTGACGATGAGAATTTCCTGGTTGCGTTGGAGGACTTTTTGGGCGAGCAGCTCAGCCGCCAGGTAAGAAAGCGTCCAGGTTTTGCCGCTGCCTGGCACGGCAAGGATGCCCATCTTTCCTTGGCGAAAGCGGATAATTTGCTGTTGGGCTGGGCGTAGTTGGAACTCAACCATTGGTCTGCTCCTGATTGATGGTTTCGAGGGTTCTTTGTAACGCCCGTAATAAGAGCCCACGCTGTTCAAAACCACTTTCGCCCAATTCACTAAAACCAATCCACACCATTCGGCGACAGCGCCGTAACAAACCTAATGCAATGCGGGATAAATTTTGTTGCGATACCTCTTGCTCATTCTCGGCCGTCCAAACCTTTCCGTTCTGCCAGTTTCGACTCAGCACGTAAGGATGGGTAAGCGGTTGAAAGAGCCGTTCGTACCAGCCGCTGCTGCCGATATCTAGCCAGATTTGGACATCCACTGCTCGGTTTGCCATCAGGAACGTGTAAGCGGGGGCTAATAAAACCGCTTCCTGTTCTTCCCATTGCCAGCTGCGTAAATACTGGGCAGCAATAACGCCCTCCCGTACCATCTGGATGTATTCCAAACCGCGTTCATCGGCGCTGAGGTGAAGGCTAGGGGGCATTGACCAGCGGAATTTTTGCACCGATTCGATCAGATTGGCAACTAATTCACCCGCCCTTTCGTTTTGATAAAACCGAAAACCAGGCAAGGTGAGGATTTCGTCGAATAAACGGATAAAAAAGAGTTCTAATTCCATAGGGGCTTGATTGGTGTAGTCGGTTATCCAGCCCCGTAATTGTTCGTATTTCTCTCCGATACGATAGGTAATCCGCTCTTGAAGCTGCGGAGAGACTTTCTCAAACGGCATCAGTTTGAGGGTTTTATTTTGTTGCAAAAAGACGCTGTTGGCAAGCAGTTGAGCCCGAACCAAATCAAGCTCATCAAAAATGAGGAAAAAAGTGGACGCGAGATCTGGTTTGGTGATGGGGGCTTTGTCAAGCCAGTGGGGATGTGCGATACAGGCTAGGGATAGCATTGCCCGGATGATCGGTTCCTCCCGCAATGCACGCGAAGGGCGGTGGGAACGGACTGGGATGGCGGCGTCTTCTAAACGATTGGTGAGCGAAAAGCGGAGGGAATCGCTGAGATACGGCGTCAGGACGACAATCTCCTGCGGTGGGATACCCTCTTGGTGGATCAAAGTGTGAATACATTGGGTGACAAGGTCGAGCATTTGCGGGTAGAAACGCTCAGTGATGGCTTGCAGTCGGGTGTGTAATTGTGGGACGGGTGTTGGGATAGGAATTTCATTCAGGGAAGCGTGCACAACCTTGATTAAGCTGTGCATCGATTCATCTTGGACGAATGATTCCCGAAATTGAAATTGATGGGAACATTGCTCCTTGAGCGTATACGCAGAAACTGGATCGGCGCCCAGAAATGTTCGATATCCCCCGTCAAGATCGTAAATTAAAAGCGCCGAGTCTAAATCGGGCAGCCAAAGACGAATGAAATCGTGGGTGATGGGCACGTCTTCTTCGATATTATCCACAATGAGATGGCGATATTGATCCTTCAGGATAGCGCGCACAATGGGATTGGTCATTAAATAGGTCCGGAAAAGGTCAATTTGTAAGGAAAAATCAAGCAGGTTATGCTCGTAACAGAATTGACGGAAGAGATTGGCGCTCTCTTGCACATCATCGTAGACGCGCAATTGACCCGGGCTGCCATTCCAGGCCGATTTCAGCCGTTCGCCGATTTCGGTATGGGGGATGCCAATGATGGCTGCCTTATTTAAGTTATCCAGAATCTGGCTGTAAAGGCGATTGGGATCGAGGCTGAGTGAGGCAAAATATCCTTTTTCTAAAAGCGGCCGAACAAGTTTTGCCATAAAATACTGAGCGGTTTCCAGAGTAAGAAAGGTGGGTGAGAGCTCAGGGTGGACAAACCCAGCGGGTTCGGCGATCTCGGGCCAGAAAAGCTCGACTAATCGGCGGGCAACACCGCCGATGGTGAGGATGTTCACCGCTCCGCCAGGGGGTAAATCCGGGTCAAGGGTTGCCGCGCGGTACGGTTCAGCCAATGTCCGTTGTGGGACGAGGACCAAAATTTGTTGGGCAGGGATGCTTTGCGCAATGAGTGTCCGCAGCCGTTCTACCGCAGCGGTGGTCTTTCCGCTGCCAGGCAACCCTTCGAGAAATACGGTTGTGTGGAGGGGGAGTTGAACAAGCTCGTTCTGCAATGCATTTAATGGTGGCATAGCTACATTATAAATCAGGGGGAGGATAAATAGGCTTGCTTCGCGAGAAGATTTGGTTATTAATTGTCAAGATAAAGTGATAAAATATGTACAAAATGTTGACCAATTAATGGAGAAATAGGATATGTCAGAAAAATTATAAAATAGCTGATATAATGTAAAAAGTATGATATAATATAAAATGACAGTCAGATATTGGAAAGGAGGAATGAAAGATGATTACGGCAAAAATAGGAAGGCGAGGTCAGTTCGTTTTACCACGCTACATCCGCCGGCAATTGGGATTGCGAGAAGGCGACCGCATTTTGCTGATACCCGAAGCGGAACAAGTGATCTTGCGCCGCTTGCCTGAAACCCTGTCAGACTTGAAGGGAAGTATCGCGATTACTACAGCTCAAGATTACGATGCACTACGCCGCGAAGTGTTGCTCGTTCGTTCTCAAAAGGTTGTGGAAAATGTCGAGTGAAAACTGCTTCATCGATAGCACCTTTTTTCTGCATTACCTCACCAATGATATTCCTGACTTGGGTGATCAGATGGATAGTCTGATGGTGCAAGCGCGCAACGGCGAAATTCAATTGATCACCAACAGCCTCGTGATTGTGGAGCTAGTCTGGACACTGGAGTATGCCTATCATCTCAGCCGTGCGGATATTCAGCGGAAGATTTTAGC
>DAOTVW010000088.1:0-1912 GCA_034436035.1 Anaerolineales bacterium | reverse complement strand
AGAATATGGTGCTTGATGTCATAGAGGGCGTGCCAACCGCAAGGCAGAGATTTAAGCCTTACGGCTCTTCGCAAGCTGGTGCAATTCAGAGTTTAGATGAAGTGTCAGTTAACGGTGTTGACTACCTGCTTTCCTGTATTAACGGAACACTTTACAAAAGCCAAAACGGAGTGGGGAGCTGGACTGCAGTTAAAACAGGGTTAAACACTACAGCAAGATTACGGACGGCTTCATTTAATCAGCAAGTAATTTGCACGAACGGGGTTGACCCATTATTTATAACTGATCTGGTCAATAATTTTAATCTCAGCCTGCCGCGGCCTGACGTTACTGGCATAACGATTACAACCTCGGCGGCTGGCGGAAAGATGACCGACCAATCGAATTATATGTATGTCTTTGTCTTTATGGCGTCCGATGGTAGTTTAGGAATCCCCTCGCAGCCTTTTCTGGGTTTTGGCGGCGCCACCTACACAACAGCAGGGGGAGGAAGTAACATATCTTCGGTAAGTCTCTCGGGGTTACCTACGACGACAGACCCAAGAATCAGTCAACTATGGATTTTTCGTACGGAAGCAAACAAGATGGATTTCTTTTTCCTTGCCTCCCTTCCGATTGGTACAACGACGTTTACAGACACCTTTGCTGACACTGCTCTGGATTTAGCTACAACCTTGCAAATAGTGAACACGCCGAACAGCGCTTTATACATTCTGGTGCATAAAGACAGGGTGTTCCTCGCAAACATAAAAAAGACGCCAGCGACGTTCCCGACGTATCCCTACATTCAGGAAAATCCATCAAATCCTAACGCTTATCTTTTGCCAGCTCAATATAATAGCGCAACTGGATTAACTCCCGGTCAGACTTACCAGTACGGTGTTACTTACGTGCTTGCAGATGGCACAGAAACCGCAATGAGTTTAGGCCCGATATTTACATCGGCTGCTGCACCCAATCTTGGTGCGCAGGTTCAAGTTGCGATGCCGCTTGTCCCCTCAGCGCCGGGCTCAAATACCTATGTTGCTGGTAATCCCTCAATTACAGCGATGAAGCTCTACAGGACAAAGGCTGGTGGCGGAACGTTTTATCTCCTTCACACCTTCCAGTCGGCTGACTGGATAGCACTGGTTAACGCCAGCTTATTTCCAAAGCCACTGGTTGGATACAACGATACAGCTGATGATTCAGCCTTAACCCAAGCTTATACGGGACTTGCGACTCTTACGCTTAACTCCGCAATCATATGGAGCGAAGCCGAGCAGATACAACAGTTCAACGACCTTAGCATTCAGAACGTCTCACCAGACGATGGAGACCCAATTACAGGTATAGTCGACGATAACGATGGCATACTGATATTCAAACAGAGCTCTATATTCAAGCTCTACACGACGGGTGTTCAACCATCGGGTTTATTTAAGGTTGTCCCTAACATCGGGTGCGACCAGCCGAATAGCTTAATCGGTATTTCTGGGCAAACGTTCTTCGCTTCAAAGAACCAGCTGTACGTTTACGCAAACGGTATGGTTGATCCTATGCCAGTATCCCAGAATTTGCGCAGCACTTTTAGCTCTGTTACTTCGTGGAACAGTGTTACGTTCTCAGAGGTTTACCAGTATGTAATCTGGGATGTTTCAATTGGCACTGACAATTACCTTCTCATTCTTGACTTAAAATCTAAAGACTTTGCAAGATGGTATAAATGGAAGGTAACGCCGGGCTCGTTCATTCTGGAAAGACAGATTGGGAACGACAAGGGCTTGCTTATAATCGCTGGTAACGATGGCGGCACAACCAAACTGGGCGTTCTGGATACGACTGGCGCTACCACCTCAGATAGCTGGTCGAGCCTTAATTACATTCCGATACAGAGAGTTAAGACAAAGACGTTCAGCGATGGCGGCGTAGG
>DAOTVW010000087.1:0-3284 GCA_034436035.1 Anaerolineales bacterium | reverse complement strand
TTAGCCGATTTGGTTAGGTTACTAAAACTGACACTCGAGCAGTGCGGCGAGCCACCGACTTCGCTAAAATAAAAAAAACCAAGTGTAACCCGCTGGTTTCGAAACGCTCAACCAACGTAACGCATTGGTCGAATAGCTACGAATATTTATTGCAAGAGTTCGTTATAGCGCGGAAGTCAGCATTCGAAGTGGAAATGACAGCCTTCAATATATTGTCATAGGCTTTACACCTTGTAGTGGTAGGTAGTTACATAAGTAGCTTAATTGTTACGTTCTGTGTAAACTCTGCGCGGCAAAATCCCCCTTAATAAAAACAATCTTGTTTATCTTGTAAATCCTGTTTATATACGTCATGAGTAGCGTATCGAAGCCAATAATCTTCACGAGAATAATTTGGCGGGGCTAAAGCCACTTCGTCTCAACAGGTCCGGCCCAAGGACCTCAATACACATAAGCCCTTCGGACTGACTTACGGAGTCGGATTCATCCGACTTCTATGCTATGAGGCAGGACTTTAGTCCGTCGAAATAAAGGGAGAGGGGGAATGAGACCGCTTTCCCTTGCCATATTATGAATATTGGCATTAGCACATCGCTAAGAACCAATTGACAGCTAACGAAGCACGCGGTATATTCATATCCGTGTCCGGGTGGGTCCGGCGCGGCGGAAACCTACGAACCCCGTCAGGTCCGAAAGGAAGCAGCGGTAAGGAGGCCATTCTGGGTGCCGCCGGGTTGCCTGCCCGGCACATTTTTATCCCTTTAATGCACCCGCTAAAATACCTCGAATAAAATAGCGTCCCAAGAACAAGAAGAAAATCAGCGGCACCGAAACGGAGATTAAAGCCGCAGCCATCTGCAGGTTATACAGCACCAGGGTTGTCCCTTTTGCTTCTGCCATCACCACCTGCACCGTTTGCGTTTTTGGCGATGAGAGCGAGAGAGCGAGGAAAAATTCGTTCCACACTTGCGTGAATACAATAATAGCTACAGAAGCATAAGCAGGTAAACTAATCGGGATGATCACGCGGAAGAAGGTTTGAATTTTGGATGCCCCATCCACTTCGGCTGCTTCTTCCAATTCACGCGGCACCGATAAGAAGAAAGTGCCCATTAACACGGATGCCAAGGGAACATTTAAAATTAAATAGGCAATGATTAAGCCCCAATAGGATAATGCCAACCTCGTTTTCGCCATTAATATCACCAGCGGGATAATTACCGCTTGATATGGGAGATATAGCGCAATCCCAACAAGGACAAACAAAACCCGTGTAAAGGTGGAACGAGAACGGCTTAGATAATAGCCACCTAAACCACCAAAGAAGGCAGATAGAAAAGTAACCGAAAAAGAGATGATCATGGAATTGATCAAACGCGGCATCATATGGCTGCGGAATTGATCGCTGCCATACAGCACCTCACGATAATTATTAAATTGTGGATTGCCGCTGATAGAAAGATAACTACCAGTGTTGATCTCGCTGATGGATTTTAATGAGGTGGTGATCATCACATAGATCGGCAACAGATAGGCAAAAGACAATAAGACCAGCACAATAAAGACAATCAATTGGAGAGTGCGATTTTTGCTTTTCATTCAAACCACTTCCTTAGAGCATAAATAGTATATGGAATGATTAACACAAACGCCATCAAGAAGATGATCACACCCAAACCAGCGCCAGCCGAAATGAGGTGTTGCTGGAAAGTGGTAATCCACATATTTAGAGCTAATACATCGGTGCGGATGCCAGGCCCGCCGAAGGTGACGATATAAACAATGTCGAAAACCTTTAGCGAGTTGATTAACAAAAGCGATACCAATACCATTAGTCCCGAGCGGATATTAGGGAGCACAACCGAAAACAAGATGCGCAATTTGCTTGCTCCATCCACTGTTGCTGCTTCGATCATTTCCTGTAATTCCGCAGTGCGAAAAGAGGACTGGATAATAATGACCGAAAAGCCCAGGTATTGCCAAATAAAAATTAAAATCAACCAATACGTGGCAGTGTTTGGATCAGTGGTAAATGGCAATGTCGCTTTTATCCCAATGCTGTGCAGTAAGGTATTAAACACCCCGCGGTTTGGTTCATACATCCATGACCAGATCGTACCAGTGACGATGAAAGACATTGCCACCGGATATAAAATTAAAGTTCGGACATACGATTCAACATAGGGAAAAGGAGATAATTCCAAAAGATAAGCTAAGAAAATCGATAAAACCACCGTTGGAACTACGCCGAGAATTAACCATTTTAGATTATTGCGGACATCCATCCAAAAGCGGGGTTGTGCGACGAGGAACTTATACCATTTAAAGCCGGTGAAGTGATAGTTTGAGGCGATCGTTTTCCAATCGGTGAACGAGACATAAATCGTCCAAAATAAGGTGCCATACAAGATGACGAGGAAAATCAACAAAGGCACCAGAAAAACCATGATTTCCGCAATGGAATATTGTCTTCTTTTATAACGTTTCATAATCTAGCCTTGTTCAATAAGATCCCAACGCCATGAAACAACAAACAAACCCGGGTGCGATCCAAAATGGATCTCCTAATGCATCATCATTTATATTGTAAGGTTAAAGGGGTAGGGATGCAAGGTTTTCATCCCTACCCACACAATTGGACAAATAAAGGGTATTACACCACCATAACCTTCAGCTCAGCTGGTTTATGGCCACTGATACCAAGCCGACGCATTCTTGACATCGTAGGTTGTCATCATGCTGGCGGTATCGGCAACCGCTTTCTTGACATCTGGCTGCGCCAGGAACGCTGAGATAATATCCCAGTAAATAGGCTGGGCGGTGGCAGGTAAAATGCTACCATGCTGATCGAGGATTAGCTTGCCCGGATTCTGGCTGACATAGGTCTGCAGTTCCTGACGGATTGGGTCGGGGAACTCAGTTGCCTTGATGTCGGTGCGAGCGAACAAACCGCCCTGTGTGACATCGGTGGGGATTTGCAGCTCAGGTGAAGCAACCACTCGCAGCCAGTCCATGGTCTCTTCCGGATCGGGAGCATTGGTAGCTAATCCATAGCAGTCGGGGTGGAAGAGCAGGATTCGTTCTGGTTTTTGTGGGAAGGTCACTGCGCCAAAGTCTACACCAGGCTGCCAGTTCGAGCCTTTGGTGAAGGCGCCAATTGCCCAAGTACCCATAATAACCATCGCTGCCTTGCCAGAGCCCACCAGCGCAACGGATTGATCCCAAGTTAATCCAGCGTGATCGGTATTGATATAGGGGATTAACTTCTTGAATTTCTCCAATGC
>DAOTVW010000086.1:0-2614 GCA_034436035.1 Anaerolineales bacterium | reverse complement strand
TGCTGAAACCTCTATTGATTGGGTATCCAATTCGTTAAAGGCTAGCTATGTCACGGCACAGTCTCAAAAGCTTATGCGTGAAGGCGCTCAGCACTTAGCTGAATCCGATGACGAAGATCGTCTAACCGCATTCTCTGACTTTGTTTCTCAGAGCGTACAATTAGTTTCTCTGCTCCAAGATCGCCGTAGGGTGGTCGATGTGCGGGAGGGTATGAGAGATCGCCTTGACGCATATTACAGACGGGCTGCAAACGAAACTATGCCAGGTCTTACCCTCGGGATGCCCGAATTGGATCAGTACACCAATATGATTCAAGATGGTGAGCTTGCCATGTTGGCGGCTTTCGCTAAGGTAGGTAAGTCTTACGCAGCCGATATCATCGCATTGAGGGAGTGGCAGACAGGAAGAATTCCTGCATTGTTCACTCTGGAAAACTCTATCGATATGACGTTGGATCGTTTGGCATGTATCGCTTGTGGTGTGGATTCCACCGCTTGGCAAAGAGGCGAATGTGCTGAAATTGATGTAGAGCGGGTAAAAACCACAATTGAAGAGATGGAGGGCGCTGAGCATCCTTTCTTTGTCTTTTCTCCGGAGCCGGGCACTCGTACTCCTGAAGCTATGGTAAGATTTGCTCAGGTGCGTGAGGCTGATTCAATTATCATTGATCAGTTTTCTCACGTGGAGTACAAGGGTAAGCAATCTCATCGTCCTACGCAGTTTGCTGAAACAATCAGTAGCCTGAAGGATTGCTTGAATATGGGATATAAGCCACTCCCAGCATTATTGTTGCATCAGATAAATCGAGAGGGGAAGAAGGCTGCTGATTCTCGTGGATATCACGAAATGACCGATCTAGCTGAGTCTTCCGCAGGAGAGCGTTGGTGTGACTTTGTATTTTCTATGTATCAGAGTCATGATATGTACGCCATGAGCCATGTGCTATTTCAGGTGCTTGCCGCTCGTCGTGCTCCGGTGAAATGGTGGGA
Source organism: Anaerolineales bacterium (assembly GCA_034436035.1). Taxonomy (GTDB): domain Bacteria; phylum Chloroflexota; class Anaerolineae; order Anaerolineales; family UBA4823; genus UBA4823. The sequence goes on along the minus strand of DAOTVW010000086.1, from coordinate 1,624 downwards.
TATGTCTTTTAGACCATCTATTGGATTTGTAAAGATCAATGAAGAAATTCAACCATGGAGCGAATGAATACCTATGAGTAAATTTCGCACAGGTACCCAGGGAAATCCTAATGTACTTTCAGCGAATTTCGCTGAAGTGTCATTACTCCCCGATGCACAGAAACAGAGTATATGTATCAATCTGTTACAGGAATTTGGATGTACTAACATCTCTCGTATCAATGCGAACGGTGAAATTATTCACTCTTGCATACTGCCATTTGGTGGTCATAAGAATGGAGACTTGAACCCTTCAGCCAGTCTTAATTATCAAAAGCTGACATTCAATTGCTGGGGTTGCGGTAACTCAGGTGGATTGCTTTGGTTTATTGGCGTGTGTCGAGGAACATCTTCGGAAGATGCTCGTAGCTGGCTCAAGTCGGAAACTGGTACTGGTGGCGAAGAGCAAAATCTGGCATCGTTACTTGAATATTTTGATGCAATCTGGTCACCCGCTCGGGTACAGCATTCTCCTATACCCCACCTGGATTTTAGTGTTTTGCAGCCATGGTTGGCTATTCATCCATATATGACTGAGCAAAGAGGAATTCCGGTAGATAATCTGAAGCACTTTTTAGTTGGATATAATCCAACGACCAGAGTGCCATTTCAATCTAGTTGGAAGATGTCTGAGCGCATCATCATCCCTCACTTTTGGAAAGGCGTTCTGACTGGATGGCAATCCAGAAGGATCTTTAATGATGGGACCGCTAAATATATTTCATCACCTGATCTACCCAAAGACTCTACTATTTATAACTATCGAAGATATTCGGCTGTAGTGGTAGAATCTCCTATGAGTGTTATATCCAAATGGCATGTAGCTCCGAATTTAGAGGCTACCTTTGGTGCTAGCGTTACGGATCGTCAAATCAAGCTTTTAGCTGAACACAATAAGGTAATTTTATTCTTTGATAATGATGAGGCTGGTTGGGGTGCTACTCGTAAGGTAGGAGATGCCTTGATGCCTTATACTAATGTGTTGGTAGCTGACAATTCTTATGATGCAGATGTGGCAGATTTAAGTGATTCAGTGTTGACTGATATGTTAGAGCATCCAATTCCATATAGTTTGTGGAATCCACCGAAGGATTTGATACCATGGCAAGCTTAGTATTACACCTTGAGGTTTATGATCAAGACAGAGCAGCCAAGGAGGGTCGGTTTGGAGAAGCTGGATTTAACTTTTATGGTTGTTCTGAGGTTCAACGTGATATAATGTTGAAATTGTTAGAATCCTCTCATCGCAAAATCAGTGAGTGGGATATTTCACAAACGGAGGATAAATATGACGATTCGCAAAACCGGGACAGCACAACCGATCTTGAACGAAAATGGAGAGAAGCTGAGCAAGAAGTCAAGCGTTCAATGGACGAATGAGGATGCTGAGGAGCTAGCTGAGGAAAATCAGAAGTAACAGATGGATCTTTCGTATGTAAAACCACCACAACTTATTCGGTATGCTGGTACTGGTGCAGGTATAGGTAGATTTAAGCCTGATATTTGGGAGGGCGATCCCGTTGAGTGGGCGGAATTGCATCAGTTAGATGCTGAAAAGAAGGCTGAAGCTCAGGCGGCTCTAGAG
>DAOTVW010000085.1:0-13537 GCA_034436035.1 Anaerolineales bacterium | reverse complement strand
TAATAACATTATACAAGCACAACGAAATATCAGCAGTTGTTATAACGTTTTTATAATCGCTTGCCAAACGGGTCCATGCCCACCGCGTTGCTCCGTTGTGCAGTGCAGGCAGGTTTTTGGGGATGGGGATGTTATTTAACCTTCCTCATGTATGATTTTCTTCGTATTTCCAATTCAATGGGTTGTTGATGATGTATTGTAGGATTCGGTTAAGTTCATCATTATTGTGGATGAGGGTTTCTAATAATTCCGTTGCCATAATTTTCCGGGAAATGACGGCCAATGTTATCATCGTTATCATCGTCGTCGTAAGGGCTCCAAAGGTTTGATGCGAAACTCACTAGCTGATATATTTATTTCAGATGGAAGGGTTATGGGCTGTCACCATCTCATCAAGCAGATGGATGCACGTGGGGGTGTGAAGCAGAACGGTTACAGGTTCAATCAACACATGGAGCGAGTGGAGTAGCACCAGAGGTGGAAGCACAGGTTTGTTTTTCTTTGCTTTTCAAGTTGTCACTCCCAGCACCAGCACAGGTATATCTATATCGGCGACTCCACGATGTTCCAAATCCCAGACAAACTGCTCGAAATAAGACACTCCTGTTGACATCTCTTCTGCAAAGGATTTAATCGGAACGATCTCGATTCCCACATCGATTACTCCTAGGTTATGAAAGATAGTCATTTTTGCACAAACGTTGTATACCATAAAAGCATACTTGCCAAATTGAATTTCTACACCAATGCGGTTTTTAACGAAATCCATCTCACGGGAAGCTCTTTTGGATGAATTGTTGGGGACAAAGCCAGATACATAGTAATTGACTGGGTAATTACATTGGACTTTGTGTTTCTCCCACCCACGCAGTTCAAACTCTTTCGTAAAAGCCCGGTTCAACGCTCGTGGACTATATAGGATTCTACCGGGCATTGTCTTTTCGAGACTCGTTTTCGTCTTACATTGTTTGCTATCAATGGCAGTAATAATTTGCTCTACTTCCCTAAGTTCTACGGGATAATTGGACTGAATAATATCTTTACCACCATTGAAAGAATATATTCCAGCAATGATCATTCGTAATCACCTTGCTCTTCCAGAAGTCGTACCTGAGACATCTCCCTCCACTCTTCTGGAATTTGAGACACTTTTTCTTTGCCCGTTGGCTGATAAACTGGTTTTCCTATGGGCCGGCTACGAAGCGTGCCATTAAAATAATCTAGAATACGCTGGCGGGCGACCGCTATATACTCTGCTTCTCTCTCACACCCCATTGCCCTTCGATTATGCATAATAGCTGCAATAAGAGCTGAACCAACACCCATATAAGGGTCAAAAACCCAATCATTTTCATTTGTGAGTGCAAGTACGCAACGCTCGACCAGTTCGATAGGGAATTGGCAAGGATGGATTGTCTTTTCAGGATGATTAGATTTTACATTGGGAATATCCCACACCAATTCTTCCCAATCTTGAACCAAGATTTCCCATACATCAGAGGGATTTTTCCCTAAAGGATTACCTGAAGGTTTTCCTTTATTTGGTCCCTTATAATGACGTTTTCCAGGATACTTAGCTGGTACACGAACAGAATCAAGATTAAATATATAATGGTCTGATTTTGTAAACCAGAGAATAGTCTCATAACGACCTGAAAAACGTCTCGATGCGTGTAATCCGTGACCAAATTTCCAAATTATTCGATTGCGCAATTTCATCCCGAGTTCTTTGAAAATTGGATAATAGAGAATATCGAGAGGATAAACTTCGCCATCCTCAACAAAGTTGCCCACTTGCCAGCAAATGCTTCCGTCTTTTCGTAGAACCCGATAAAGTTGAGCAATAACCTGAGCCTGTATTTGCAAGTATTGTTCAATTGAAACGCGATTTTCATATTCTTTACCTAAGTTATAAGGCGGAGAAGTCACAACGAGAGTGACCGAATCATCCGGAACTTGTTTAAGGAAATCAATAACATCGCCGGAAAAGATAACAATATCAGCCTCTGGAATAAAACTCTTTTCAATGAGCTTTGTTGAACGAAACAAAGGCAAATCACTCATATCCTATATCCTATCAATCCAAATTTATAACGATGTTTCAATTCTACCCTACTTTGATTTTTTGATTTAATGAAACATATCAGTCGGTCTTAAAATAATTTAACCTACACTCCTTGATAATGGACCATAGAAAGCTCATGCATTTATCTTATAAATTTTAGTAACATGCAATCAAATGCGCGAAAAGATAATTATCCTAATGCTTCTATATCCATTATAACCTCAGAGGGTATTGAATAAAACCTTTAATCGCCTTTCCATAAGTATGAATCGAGTAAACTATAATCCACAGGCGGTAGCTATGGTACAAAAGCAATTCGTCAAAACAGGGCAAATCTTCTTCTACAGAGAATATCATCAGGCATCACCCCCGAATATCTCCTTTGCAACTTGCTCCAAAGGTTTGATGGGAAACAGTCTATAAACAAGCGGATAAAGCTTCAAGAAACTGATGGGGGTGTGGATTGTCACCCATTTCCTTCTCACTTGGATATACGCAGGGTGCTAAGAATCAACGTAATATCAAAAAAGAGGAGCGCAAGGAAATCGAACGAAGCGGAGTTTTCAAAGCAGTGTAATTTTCAACGCCCTCATTCTTAATGAATTAACAGGCGTAATCGAATGGTTTGGCGAAGATTACTCACGAATTTCCGCAGGGACGGAATTCGCATGATCAGCAAGACCCCAATAACTATCCCCCATAGAACGGGGTAAAGGACATCCCCTTGTAAAGAAAATAAATTGCCTTTCTTTGCCCAGCCATAATGCACAACAGTGGTCAACCCTGCTAGGTAAATTAAACGATGCAAATTGGTCCAATTGCGCTGCAATTTCTTCTTCCACCAATCGAATGATGTTATAGCTAGAGATAATAAAATCAATCCACTGAACACACCCAATAAGATAAACGGTTTTTCGAGGATCAATTTTTCGATCTCGGACAAATTAAATCCGTAATCAATTCCAGCAAAGACGAAAAAATGCAAGCTGGCGTAGAAAAAACTATACAAACCCAATGTACGGCGGTGGCGAAGTATGGCGTGCCAACCAAATATTGTGTTGATCGGAGTGCAAGCCAGGGTGAGCACCAGAAAGTAAAATGCAGCGCGCCCCAATCGTTGCTCAACATCCTGTATCGGATTGACACTGAGACGACCCTGCAGAGCAGAAATGCCTATCAAGGCCAACGGGAACCATCCAATCGCGTGAACGGCAACCCGCATCCAGTTGGGATGTCTCATGCTAAACGCATTAATAATTCGACCTCAAATCCAACCCTGAATAAAGCGAGGCAACTTCTTCTGCATAGCCATTGAACAGCAAGGTCTCACGGCGGTTTAGTTCACCAATACGGCGTTCGGTGCGCTGTGACCAACGCGGATGATCCACCTGGGGGTTTACGTTTGCATAAAACCCATACTCGTCTGGGGCAATCGTATTCCAGAGCGTTGCAGGCATCGTTTCTGTCAATTCAATCTTAACGATGGCTTTTATGGATTTAAACCCGTATTTCCACGGTACTACTAATCTTAATGGGGCGCCATTTTGATTAGGCAATGACTTTCCATATATACCCGTCGCAATCAAAGTCAGACGGTGCATTGCTTCGTCTAAACGCAATCCTTCGGTATATGGCCAAGGGTAAAGCTGACTGCGCTGTCCCGGAAATTGCTTCGGATCAAGTAAGGCGGTGAATCGTACATACTTTGCACTGCCCAGTGGCTCCACTTGCTCCAATAACTTATTCAATTCAAATCCCGTCCAGGGAATGACCATGCTCCATGCTTCCACACAGCGCAGGCGATAGATACGTTCCACCTGCTCTACTTTCAACAGGTCTTCCAATCCAAAGGTTCTTGGCTTGTTCACCAATCCACCCACTTCAAGCGTCCATGGAGTAGGGTGGAATTTCTCTGCTAATCGGGCAACCGCCTGTTTATCAGTGCTGAATTCGTAATAGTTATTGTAATTGGTGATCTCTTTATAAGTGTTAGCGGGATTGCCCAGTTCGTCTAGCGGAATGTTCTGGGTATTTCCCGTTTCTTCTGGTGTAGACAAGGCTGATTCTTTTGGTGCACAAGCCGCTAAAACAGAAGCTGCAGAAACCAACCCAACCATCTTCAACCATTCGCGGCGGGAAAGATAATCCTTTTCTGGTGTGATCTCCGAAGAAGGGGGCTGTAGATGCTGTAATAACCGTTCCATACCAATACTTCTCTCTTTCCAAACACCCCATTATATTTGGAGTGATATACTCTATTTTATCATGTCTATCCATTCCCTCAAGATAAGAAATTTATATGAGAACGATCATCCACTGCTTAAAGCCGCCAACAAGATTTGTCGATCCACTAATCCGATCGGTAATCCTTTTTCATCTATAACTACCAGCCATTTTCGTTTCTGATCCATCATCTGTTTCGCGGCTTCTAACAACGACGTCTCACGATAAACCGCTAGCACCCCTGGTGACATCAGATCAGCAGCAGTGATATCACTATATTGCAAGCGGGTCTTTCCTAATAAGGCTGATAATATTTTTCTTCTTTGAGTCGGTTGAATTCGTGCCACGACATCCGAATCACTGATTAAACCCATTGCCTTCCCATCATCACCCACAACAATGACGCGGTGAAGCCCATTCTCCAGCATTCGCTCAATAATGACCGATAGATCATCATCCCGTTTCACAAATGGGATTTTTGGCGACATGATATCTTCTACTGTTCTGCCAGCCTTGATTGGCTGTTTCACTTTCGTTGGGGTTATCTCTGCTACCAGGCGGAGAATATCAACGCGCGAAATCACGCCCACCAATTTACCATGCTCATCCACAACTGGCAGTCGTTTTATGCCATGTTGACTCATGCGCGAGGCAGCTAAACCTAATGAATCTTTCACTTTAACCGTAATCGGTGGTTTTGACATCACTTGCCCAACAGTCAGTGTTGATTTTTGCAAATAGGCGAGCTCTTCTGCTAGAATTGGTTTCTCCAAGTTCATCGCAACCGATAGCCTTTGCTGCAAACCTGCCCGTTCGAGCAAGTCTTCGTCGGTCAACATACCCACTACCTTCCCCTCGCTATCGACAACTGGCATCGCCTTGACTAGTAAGATTAACATTTTTTGCCAGGCTTCTGCTATTGACATCTCCTCTGTGAGCACATTCACCTCTGTTGTCATGACCTCTTCAACCAATCTATCCGCTGGGAGGGGATTGAGATAGCGGTGAGTATAGCGAATCACTTGTATATCTTGCAGGGTAATTATCCCTTCACGCACCATAGGGGAGACTAATTCCGTAGCACGTGCAATGTGCTCTGGTGAATCAATAACCTGGATGATTAATGGTAAATCCTCTGATAGGCGTAGAATTGCGGCGCTATGAATACGGGAATGCGCGCCGAAACCTGCCACACCGCGCGTAACGGTTGCCCCAGCTATGCCTTCTTTTTTAAGCAATTCTAGGATTGCAGCATATAAGGGTTTACCACGCCATCGATCACTCTCTCCAATATATATTGTAAGAATCTGAGCTTTATTCAATAGTTGTGGAGTCATTCATTCCCTCTCTTACAAAATCCGTCCAATGAGAATACCGAGAACCGCCGCAGCAGCGCCAAGCATACTACCGCCAAATAGATTTATCAATCCAATCCAGAGTTGCCCCCCCATCAACAAAGCTACACTTTCGTACGTGTAAGTGGAAAATGTAGTATACGAGCCCAAGAATCCTATTCCAATCAGCAAGCGCCAGTTTGGATTAACCAAAAATCTTTCCGTTATCAAAGTAATAAACAAACCAAGTATAAAACTACCAGTCAAATTAATGATTAAGGTGCCATAAGGAAAAGCTGCTCCATACCGTTCTGCAGCCCATCCGCCCACCCAATACCTGGCATTTGCGCCTAAAATAGCGCCGATCGAGATCACAATAAATTTATCCATGAATCAATAAAGAACCTTTTTATAGAATATTTAGTGTTTGCAGCAATGCTGTTTATTTCTCAAAGATCGCCCGATAGACATCCCGTCCAAAACTGGTCGGCAGGGGTTTCCCAACATTGAGTTTAAAAGTCCGTTTCCCATCTGTTTGACGTCCAGCCCGTAAGAACAGGATATTCGGCATATTTTTCTCGTAAAAACTTTGCGCCAATTCATATTGATGGGTAACGAAGAAAATCTTGATCTTCCTTTCCAAGAGAGCGTTGATAATTTGGCGAGCGATCTCCGAGCCCTCGCGTTCATTTGTGGCTGCAAAAGATTCATTAAACAAAATCATACTATGCGGCTTAATTTCGTCGATGATAACACTCATCCGACTCAACTCTTCGTCAAGCTTACCTCTCTGCATCGTTGCATCTTCTTCACGGCGAAAATGAGTGAATAGACCATGACAAACATTCGCTTCAAACGATTCGGCGCCAACGAACATCCCACATTGCGCCATTAATTGCGCCTGTCCAACACTGCGTAAAAAGGTTGACTTTCCACCCTGGTTGGCGCCGGTGATGAAGACTAAATCTTTTTCATGGGCCTGAATATCATTACCGACCACTTTTTGATGTTTTAGCAACGACAGCGCCACATCATACAACCCAACAAAAGAATGAGAACGTTTATCGGCGGGTAAAACCGTTGGGAAAGCGATTGGTTCATCGTAAGCTTTTAATTGTTCCGCTAAATTTAGACATCCAATATAAAAACCCAGCTCAGTCCGCAAGGTGGTCAAAAAATTATCCACATGATCAGCAGACTGCGCTACTGCATTTGCCACTAAATTGATCCCGCGATCACGTAAAGCTCCGATGGCGCGTGCTCCATGGTCATCTCGCGGCGCAATCGTATAGGAATAAATTGGCGCTTTTCTGCTAATCAATCTGAGTACCCATGGATCATCTTGTCGATTGGGGCGGCGTAAAACATAGTTCGTGCCCTCATTCCCTCTGCCCAGTTGAGCGCTGATTAAAACCCCCTTGCGAAAACGCAATGTTTGCAAATGTTCTTCTACCTCTTCAAAATAGGCATCGTCTAATTCTTGCTGTATCATGCGAAAGAAGCGCTGAAATCCTTCTGACTTAAAATTAGAGGCATGTTGGTCAACAATTTGTTTCATTTGATGCAACAAACCCACCAGCATTTCCAGAAACTGCACCGCACTGCTCAAGATCCCCCCTGGATAATTGCTGAAAATGCCTAACCATTGGGATTGTTTATTTTCAATCGATTTTATGGGTATTTGATACAAATCACGTACAACCGACTCGTTATTCAAGCAATCTTGTAAAATTGCCTGACGATAACGGATCTCTTGAGGGTCAGTGAGGCTGGTAAAAATCGTTTGCTTTGCTACATTGAATAAAAACTTATCCCCTTTTGCCATGGCATTAAGGATGGTGTTAAATTCAAGGTCTTGAATGAGATCTTCTGTTTGCGGCGGCAGTTTTTCTTGGGGATTAAAATCCCGATCCGGATAAAGCAAAAATACGTTCATGGATGAATTCGCTCCAAAATTTGTTCGTACATCAAGCGGTGTTTTTCAGCCAAAGAAAGTGCATAAGCCAAACCATCCGCTGGTTTGCGGATAATTTTAAAGGTGCGTTCCAGTGGGTTTTCGGGTGACACAGTACTCACCATGCTCACCACTTTTTCGTTGAACGTAGATAACTCATCAAGAAAGGTGACCCAAACACAGATTGCATCTAGCTCCGATATGCGGGAGAGAATCTGTTGGCTGAGAAATACGGCGTCTTTCAATGTGGTGGAGGAAAATATTTCGTTCAATATAAAAATGCTCTGCGGAGTCGCCTGTTGAAAAATGGTGTGAATCCTCAATAAATCATCTTGCAATTTTCCCCGGAGATTGCGCACATTTTCTTCCCGCTCAAAATGAGTGAAAATCTGATCAAACAAGAATAATTGCGCATCTTTCCCGGGAACCGGACAACCCAAGTTAGCAAGGTGGTGTAATTGCCCAAACATACGGGCAAAAGTGGTTTTCCCTCCTTGATTCGGCCCAGTTACCACGATTATACGCTCATGACCTTGCAGAGAAAAATCATTACAAATAAGAGGTTTTTCCTGATAAAGTAAATTGTATGCTAAAGCGAGATCGAACGTATCTTTCGCATACACCTCTTTATTTCTGGTTAAGGTGGGATAACAAAAGGGATAACCGCGCCTTTGAATATCGGTAATATAATCCAAATAGGAAATATAAAATTGCAACTCGCGGTCGAAACGTTGAATGACGGGATGAATAAACGGTGAATGTTGCTCGCAAAAACGATCTAACGCTTTAAATTCGGAGGGATTCAATCGGGCAACAAACTCTAATATCTTTGCCTCAATATGATTCATCCCGCTTGACTCGCGCAACTCCACTCGATAATCTTTCACAGCCCCCTGTTTAAATTTCTCAAAAGTTTTTAAGATCTCCTGACTGTAATCAATCTCTCCCTCATAATTGCGCACCCGAACCGTGCCATTTTGTAAAATGATGCAATAGCGAATTGCCGCCAGGTTTTGCTGAACTGTCAAAGCTTCCTGATATAAGCCTTGAAATGCATCGGAATGCACATAATCTGTGAGGAAAGCACGCACAGACAATAACCCGGCGGATGCAAGGTTAACCTGAGCAAGCTCCTTCTCCAAGTCCATCACAGCCTGGCAATATTTCAGAGCTGCTTCTAAAATCCAGCCCTCTTTATGGTAATGAAAATCCAACTTTTCCACTAAGCCCAAATATCGGCGTACCTGCACCATGTTCTCGGCAAAAGATTTGAGCCCCGCTAACAAATTCAGGTCATGGATATCTCGAAATACATCTTGGCGATAAACAATCGTATCGGGATCTGTCAGGGGTGTGAAGAAAAACGGTTTTAAGTTGTAATCACTCTTCCGAGCAGTGATCGTGTCCACAATTTGATCAAGGTTCAAATCGGGAAAATAAAGCGGTTGGGCAGCAGTATCGATATTGGGGATTTCTTTTATAAAAAGAATACTTGGGTCAGTCATCATCCCTTGCCCTTTTCTGGTTTAAGAAAATTCCTGGTTATAGAAACATAATACCAGTAAAAATTATCCATAATCATCATCAATCCCATTTCTTTTTAAGAACAAAAAGCCTCTATTGAAGTATTCCTCCAATAGAGGCTATCAGTCACTCAGACAGTTATGGCGAGCCTCATCGCCAAATGATTATTATACCATAATAAATACTGATATCTGTTTTACATTTAACCTATTCACGTTGGCGCAGCTGTTGACGAAACATCTCCACCGTTGGTGCACCATGCATTCCCTCTGGGGTAGCATAAACACGGCAACTTAAATTATAACGGGTGCGTTCTTCGGGCCACCAATCGACACCATCCACCCGAAAAGACGGCGAGCCGAGAAATTTCAACTGAGATGCATGGTCATTATCCCTGACACAAATCAAATCTATATCAGCGTTTTTTCCTTCCAACTGCAATGCCGTTTTCAGGTTTTCTAGTGCCTTTTCCCATGAAGGGCAGCCATCAAAATACAGTAATTCAATTTTCATTTTCTTGTAATATCCCAGGCAAAATCTGCAACATATCATCGCGCACTTGACGAAAGACATTCAAATCATTGGTTTTCGCTGGATCTGGAAAGCTGTGATGCACTTTCTTCCCTTTTCCTAACCAGAGCGGGCATTCCTCGGCTGCCGCATCACAGACCGTGACGACTAAATCGAAATCCTGCCCCTGGAATTCATCCACGAATTTAGAACGTCCTTGATGGTGAATACCGATTTCCTCCAGCGCCTGCAACGCTAAAGGATGGACATAGCCAGCCGGCTTAGTGCCAGCACTGACCGCCTCCCACTTTTCGCCTAAACGTGCGTTCACAATCGCTTCTGCCATTTGAGAACGACAAGAATTACCGGAGCAAAGGAAAAGGACTTTGTGTTTCATGAGTGTGATATCTCCATAGCAATGATGTATTTATGCCAAATCCAATGAATTTATTTTACTCCAAAATAGACAATATGCATTATCAATATCCTATTTATTCATGCATTTTCAACAGCCATTCCAATTGCCTCTCTTGGTTAAGCGACGTAAACCACATAGCGTTATTTTGTCCCGATACCACTAAGAAAAATTAACCACAACAACCGGAGCGGGTATTCGGCCCACAAGCAGAGAGCCCCAATGGACTTGTTTCACCGCCCACACGCAAGAATAAACCACTGCTAAGCCGCTGGCGTGTATCCTGGCTGTGGCATTGAGGACACTCTGGATTTAAACCCAATTCTTTTTCTTTGAAAGTTGCCCGCACCTCAAATATGGTTTGACAATTTCGGCATTGATATTCATAAATCGGCATAGGGGTCAACTCCTTTTAACAGGTTGCATGATTGGTAAGGGTCGCAAAGTTTACTCCCAATAATTGACTAATTTCATTATTGACGAACCGTAAGAAATTTACTGCCTCTTCTTGCGCTCGTGCATAATCCATAATGATGCCGTTGCGTTGCACTTCAAGCTGTACCTGACGAAGCAGTTGAATATCTTCCTGGGTCACTCCGCCGTTGGATTGTTTTTTACGAATCTCTGCCTGAAGTTGGGAAAGACGCCGTAATAAATCCATCGCTTCAGGGGTTGTGTTTAATTGAATCTGGGCACGATGATAGCGGAGAAACGGTTCAGATGCAAGGATATTTTCAATCAATGATTGAGTAGCTTCATTCAAATTGGATGTCAAGATAGTTTGCATGGTATTCTCCTATCCACAACAACTCACACCGCAAGCAGAGGAATAATTTAATCCAATCGCTTCGGAAAGCTGATCTCCAATATATTGACAAAGTGCAGCTAGCTCAGTTTGGGCGCGAAGATACCCCTGCACAGTGGCTTGATTCATCAATGCGTTTTGTAAGTTGTCTAAATGGGCTTTTTGTTCAGGGTTCAACGCATTAAGCATGATCAAGGCCTGCCAAGCTTGCTGTTGCTCTTGTAAAGCCTTTATTCTTTCTTGCGCATCGTTATCGTGATTTAGGCGATCGGCTGCTTGCTCAAATTCCCGAAACTGCGGTGATTCTGCCAATGCTGCAGCAAAATTTCGGGCAGCTTGCATAACTACTTCTATAGGTGCAATTTCTAAGTTATCCTCAATTGTTTCTTTCATTCCCATTACTCCTTTGTCCGTGAACGATTAAAATCGGCTGGCGGCAGAGGCGAATTAAATTTTCAAATGTGCTACCGCTCATTAATTCCCTGACCGCGCTTTGCCCTTGTGAACCAAGCACGATCAGACATGGATCCTGCTCATCTGCAACTTTCAATGCTTCTTGATAAGGGATACCATAACGTAAGAGCCATTTCGCTTCTAAACCAAACATCTTTAAGGTTTTTGCATGTGTTTCAAGTCGTTCGATGTCATGCTGATCAAAATCAGCTAGCTGCTCTGCGGAGCGTTTCTTCATCACCCTTGTATCCTGAACATGCAAAAGAATAATCTCCTCTGTGCCGGCTGCTTTCAATCGTTTTACCAATTGAAAAGCGGCTTCAGCATGAGTAGAAAAATCCGTAGGGTGTAAAACTTTTTTAAATATATTTTCGCAGAGCTGGCGGCATTTGACATAACCCATTTCCCGAATTACCTCAAATTTTTGTAGCAATACCGGGACCTTCGCCCGCCGGGTCACTTCAAATGCTGTGCTTCCGATCAGTATCTCTTGTGCTGCGGTTGCTCCTTGAGCACCTAATACAATCAAGTCAACCATTTCTTCATCTGCAACACGCAGAATCTGTTCCACCGGGTTGCCATATTCCACTCGTGAGAAAACCCGCAACCCCTTTCCCTCAAGAGCCCATTGCGCTACATTCAACTTTTCGGATGAATACCAGCGCCAATACTCTAAGCTCTCCCGATTGATGGTTTCCGGTAATGGCACATCAGTTGGTCGGATAACGCTGAGCAGGGTGACTTCTATCAAGCCTGCCTTCCTAAGATCCGGAAGACAGGCTAACACCGCATCTGCGTAAGCTGAAAAATCGGTTGGAAAGAGAGCATGAGAAAACATCGTTTATTTCAATTCAATTTTTTTTAGTAGAGGCGCTGTTCTCTTTGTATGTGTTCAAACCTTATGTAACTTTAATTGGTGAAAGCCCATATAAACGCTTGCTAAAATAAAAAGCGACATTGACTAACCCTATCATCACCGGTACTTCTACCAATGGACCAATAACCGCAGCAAAGGCAGCGCCACTATTAATACCAAAAACAGCTACCGCAACTGCAATTGCCAGTTCAAAATTATTACTGGCTGCTGTAAAAGATAAGGTCGTGGTTTGTGCATAGTTAGCGCCTAAACGATGTCCCATCCAGAAAGAGACCAGAAACATGATCACAAAATAAAACAAAAGCGGAATGGCAATACGAACCACATCCATCGGTATCTGAACGATCAAATTGCCTTTCAATGAGAACATGACGATAATGGTAAAGAGCAAAGCAATTAGTGTCAAAGGACTAACCTTAGGAATAAAGTTTTTATAGTACCACTCTTTACCTTTAGCACGCACTAAAAACAGGCGGGTTAAGAATCCGGCTAAAAATGGGATGCCTAAGTATATAAAGACGCTTTCGGCAATTTGACCCATCGTGATGTTTACTACTACTCCACTTAAACCAAACCAGGTTGGGAGAACAGTGAGAAAAATATAAGCATAGACGCTATAAAATAACACTTGAAAGATACTATTAAATGCTACTAAGCCAGCTGCATACTCTGTATCCCCATGAGCTAGCTCGTTCCATACGATCACCATTGCAATACAACGCGCCAAACCAATCATGATTAAGCCAGCCGCGTATTCTGGGTAACCACGTAAAAATAAAATCGCCAGAATAAACATGAGAATTGGACCGATCACCCAATTTTGAATGAGGGATAATGTGAGAACTTTCTTATTCCGAAATACATCACCTAATTCCTCATATTTGACCTTTGTGAACGGTGGATACATCATTAAAATCAATCCGATTGCAATGGGAATATTGGTTGTTCCGATAGATACTGCTTTGTTGAAATTGGTAACTGCTGTCGGGAATAGAAAACCGATCCCCACCCCTACCGCCATCGCTAGGAATATCCATAGCGTCAAATAGCGGTCGAGAAAAGAAAGTTGTTTGCTTAGGCTTTGCGCCGCGGCTTTTGTGCTAATTGCTTCAGACATGTATGACCTCCATAATATTTTTATTGTGTGACTTAACGTCGCGATATAGGTTCAGTCCTCTTCTATGCTCATTCTAAAGGTCTCCTTTGTTCTTTACACCACTGCTTTGACAAGGACTTCTTCTATTTTACGGCGCAGAAGCGGGATAGAAATTTTCCCTCCATTGATGGTCACCTCACCATTGACGAAGACCAACGGTAATTGTGCTTCTGCGGGCATTTTAGGGCAATCGGTTTCAAAAAGGTCGTAATATTTTACTT
>DAOTVW010000084.1:0-9099 GCA_034436035.1 Anaerolineales bacterium | reverse complement strand
GTACTCGTAGCAGCGCGATGATCTGGCCCTAAACGAGCGAGATAAGTCACAGCTCGTACTGCATAATCGGCTTGTCTTGTAATTTGCATGACAAATACTCCCAAAAATGACCTTATTTTTGATATCTTGCATATTTTAGACTATTTTTGGTTAATTCGCAAGTGACAGAGGTCATCCTGCGCGAATGATAGTCATCAACACATAGACATCCTTTTGGTTAATTAGGCGATAAAATTGTGGTAATATTCAGCCCGAAACGGAATAATAAATGGAGGACTAGGCATGAAACAAATTTGCGTCATCGGGGTCGGTTATGTCGGTTTGGTGACCGCAGCATGTTTTGCTGATTTAGGAAATCGAGTGATCGCCTTGGATATCAATGAAGAAAAGATTGCTGGTTTGAAAAAAGGGGTGATGCCCATCTATGAACCGGGATTGGAAGAATTAGTGAGCCGCAATGTCAAGTCGGGCAGATTAACTTTTACCACTTCCTATCCAGAGGGTTTATCGGGAACGGAATTTGTTTTTATCGCAGTTGGCACCCCTTCGGGTGTGGATGGTGAAGCAGATTTACGTTATGTTGCTGAATCAGCCCGCATGGTGGCGGAGAACATGACTGAGCCCTTGATTATTGTGAATAAATCCACTGTGCCAGTCGGAACAGGTGACTGGACGGCGGATATTATTCGCAAACATCAAAAAAAACCGATCCGTTTTGCGGTGGTTTCTTGCCCAGAATTTTTACGCGAGGGTTCAGCAATTAGCGATTTCATGCAGCCGTATCGAACAGTCCTCGGATCTCTTGATTTAGAGGCAGCCGAGAAAGTTGCACAACTACATTTACCTTTACGCGCTCCCATTATGATCACCGATTTACGCACTGCTGAGATGATTAAATATGCCTCGAATGCCTTTCTGGCGACCAAGATTTCGTTTATCAATGAAATCGCCAATATTTGCGAAGCACTCGGCGCTGATGTAAAAGAAGTGGCAGTGGGTATGGGTTATGATAAACGTATCGGTCCCTATTTTCTTGATGCCGGCTTAGGCTATGGGGGCTCGTGTTTTCCAAAAGACGTCAAAGCACTGGCATATATGGCAGCAGAGAAAGGACGCCATCCGCAATTATTGAATGCGGTGATGGAGATCAACAACGATCGGCGTCCGATGGCAGTTGAACGGTTGAAAGAGATGTTAGGAGGTTTAGAAGGGAAAGTCATTGGGCTTTTGGGTTTATCCTTCAAACCCAATACCGACGATATGCGCGATGCCCCTTCTTTAGTTATCGCTGATCTATTGCTCAAAGCTGGCGCTTATGTAAAAGCCTATGATCCTGTGGCGATGGAAGTTGCCCGTCCGCTTCTGCCAAAGGTGGAGATGTGCCCTGGCATTTATGAGATGGCAGAAGGTTGTGATGCGTTGATGGTTATCACCGAATGGAATGAATTTAAACAGCTCGATTTGTCACAGTTAAAATCCATTATGAAACAAGCTGTTATTCTGGATGGGCGCAATATTTATGACCCGCAAGATATGAAACGAGCCGGGTTTCGTTATCGTGGTTTAGGAAGGGGTTATAACAACGATTGACACGTAACGATAAACCACCCATTTGTGATTACGAAGGCTCGGATTATCAGCAAACATTTTGGGATACAGGGCAAAGAGCCTATGAGGATCGCGTTGAAGCAATTGCGCTGAAACGTTTATTACCCCAAAAAGGGGATATCTTATTAGAGATTGGTGCTGGTGCAGGGCGTAATACCCCGCGTTATCAGGGATTTCGTAAAATTGTATTGTTAGATTATTCTGTTTCGCAATTACAACTTGCCCAAAAAAGATTAGGAAATGAGGGTAGCTATCTCTATGTAGCGGGTGATGCCTATCATTTGCCGTTTGTGAGCGGCATTTTTGATGCAGCAACCATGATCCGCACCCTGCATCATTTGAAAGAAGCACCTTTCGCATTAATAGAGACACGGCGGGTTTTAAGGAAAGAGGGAATTTTTATTTTAGAATATGCCAACAAGCAGAATATTAAAGCGATTTTGCGCTATTGGTCAGGGAAACAAAATTGGGATCCTTTCGACGAAAAAGCGGTGGAGTTTGCGCCGTTAAATTTTGATTTTCACCCCAAAGCGATCCGAGCCTGGTTAGAAGACAGTGGATTTCGGATTCATAAACAGTTGACAGTCTCTCATTTTCGCATAGGTGTTCTAAAGCGCTGGGTGCCCTTAAATCTATTAGTTTGGTTAGACTCGCTGGCACAATGGACTGGCGATTGGTGGCAGCTGAGCCCCAGTGTATTTTTACGTGCTGAGGCAGTGGGAGATAGTCCTGTGAGTAAGGAAGGAGCATTCTTTGCCTGCCCCCAATGTGGTAATGCTTTATACGAAGAGAATCAACAAGCCATGATTTGTTCAAATTGCGGCAGAATTTGGGAGATAAAAGACGGGATATATATTTTCAAATAGCGCTCGGGAGGGTTTCTTACCCGCCGAAATTGTTGTGCAAAATGACATGGTAGGCGGGAGTGGAATCCCAACCTACCTAATGGGGTAAATGGCGGGAATAGACTGCTCCTTATCAGACGATAATCGCCCCCCCATATACTTGGATTTCGCCGATATTATGAATTATCGCAAATCTCCATTGCACATCCACCTTTCGTTTTTGTGCGCAAGGCGAATCGGTATATGCGTTTCTATGCACAAATGTTCGCAAACACCGTGTTTCGACAGACTCAACTATTAGCTCAACAATCGCCTGACGCTGATCATAAACCCGCTTGCCCGCTTCGCTGTCCATCTTTGCTTTTATCACCTCAATCAGATTAGGTGGCTGATCCACCGTTAAACCGGGAAGACATCCCTTGTTCAAACCGAACGACCGCTAAGGTTAGTCAGCGCTACTTTCGTCGTTGTTGTAATGCGTATCGAAAACGGACAGGTCAAGGCGCTTTTCGACCAATTTGTTGATGATGTATTCGAGAGCGACAGGGAGAATTTGGTCTTGTAAAGAAATGGGGAGCATTACCGGTTGTTTGTCGTTACATGGTTTGTATTTCGCCATAAGTTCCTCTTGTGAATAGAAACCCCAGATTTTAAGATAGTTTCACCCTATTTTTCAACAGTTTCAACGGTTTGCGTTCGCCGCTGGTGGGCGAGCTGGGATTCACTTCGGGAGCAGGAAAAGCCCGAAGCCAGAAAACTGCCGGAAAATGCGGCAGAATCCCACCAATCGGCTGCACGCGGTGTTAGACGCTGTTTGACCTTAAGATCACTTTGCCGCTTGCAAACGACACCATGCGTACAGGGCGTCATATACTTCAAATTGCCTTTCTAAATTTTCTAAATCATCAGGAAAGCGTACGCTAAATCCAGTTGCAATGGCTTCTAGACCTGCGGCAATTATGTCGGTGTGAAATTCGCTTTCAATATCTGCCGCGTGAATAATTTTGGCAAGTCGAAGCAAAGCAGGGTCAGTCAATTCATATTTTTCGACAATGGATTCAAATGAGCATTTACCATTTTTATGTCCAAGTTCAACATCAGGAACGTCATAAGGTATCGCTCCTATTTCTCTTACTACCTGTTCCACTTGACTCTTAGCAACAAAGATAAACTCGGCATTCGAATCAATGAATCGAGTAATGAGCCAAGGACACGCGACGCGGTCAACATGAATATGTGAACGAGTAACCCATTTCATAGTGATTTATCCTTTTCCGTTGGCATATTTATTATAGGGGCATGCCCCAAATCTTGACCAAAGATAGCAAAGTATAACGTGCCTATCAATCCAAAGCCGAAAGCTACCAGAAAATTTGTTGCAGGCGAAGTAACGACTTTGAAGAAAGGCAACAGAGAATTTCCTATACCAATTGTATCTATGATAAGTTCTGCTGTGGATGAATCCCAAAGCAACGCGCCGCCAAAAGCGGCAATGGATACAATAATATCACGAATAAGATAATAGATTCCGAAGGTTGCCGCCTTCCTGCTTTCAGGGGCCAAATCCATTATTAAGGCTTTTCGGGTTGGCTCGCCAAATTCTTTCAATCCCCGAATGATAAAAGCAATAACCATTACCCAAAAAGATCGCGCGACAAGCAACACCAATGGGAATATCGTGAAAAATACAAAAGTCGTTACGACAAACGGTTTCTTGGTACTCTTATCTGCCAGATATGCTACAGGGATGTACACCAAAATTGCTGTGACCATCTCGATTGTTGTTAATATACCAAATTGTAATGGTGTAATCTTGTTGATGCTTACGCACCAGACAACGACAAAAGCATAAGGGATTTGTTCTGCAAAGCGTACCAAAATATCAGAGACCAACAATTTTCGTAATTGCGGGGTAATCAAGTTAACTCCCTTTTGCGAGGAGTTGTTTTCTTTTTGAACTTTAGGCGTGTCATCAATCATTGTTTGTTGAATGATGAGCGAGACACCCGCCAATACCAATGCGACAATAAAAGCAATATGGATACCTGTTTTTTCTCCATATATTCCAATTAGTGCACCGCCGATAACTGGTCCCAAAGCCATAGGGATACGGCGAACTAAGGAATTAACCGATATGCCCATTGTGCGCTTATTTTTTGGTAAAACAGTTGCTATCAATTCCATTGTTGCAGGCAGGGAGATTGCAGTCCATGATATGAAAAGAATTGCGCCAATGATAACGGCTTGCCAGTAGGGAAATGCAATCACGATTGCATAACCAGCTATTGCAATTAAGTTGAATAGAAATAAGGCTTTTTTATGACCTAATTTGTCGCTGGCGTAACCGCCAGGGAGTGAATAAAGTGCGCTTAGTAAATTATCCAAACCATTCAATAAGCCAATGGAAAATGTCCCGCCTCCCAAAGCGATAAGATAAAGCGGCAAAAAACGCTCCGCCATTTTTTCGCCCATTCCAATCAAAATGACCATTGAAAGAACAGCAACGATACTTTTTTTAAGGCCGAAAAAATTGGCAATTTTTCTATGCTGTTCGGAGATTTTCATAATTGAACAATTAATATACTGAACTTTATAAAACCAAGCACCTAACGAAATTTTCGAAAAATCCCTTGTTCGCGGAGCGGATTACTTCTTAGAAAGGCCGTTCTACAGCTTTTTACGGCGTCCATTCTTCTGGGAGGGGACTATCCTGCCCCTGATTGGGAGACCATCGCCCCCCAAAGACGTGGATTTTGCTGATATTATATACTATTGCGAACAATCTCCATTGTATATTTACATTTCGTTTTGTGCGCAAAGCGAATCGGTTCATGCCGTCTGCGCAGATGTTCGTAAACACCGGGTTTCGACAGGCTCAACTAGCAGCTCAACAATCGCCAGCCGCCGGGCATAAAACCACCCGCCGCAAAGCATAGGCTACGCCAATTTCGTCGTTTCTATATTGCACCTCAAAGACCGACAAGTCAAGGCGCTTTTTGACAAACGTGCCGTGGAGAATCTGATCTTCCAGAGAAAAGGGCAACATAACCCATTGTTTGTTGTTGCAGGGTTTGTATTTTTCTATAGGTTTTTCTTGTAAATAGAATCACCACGGTTTTATGATCGATACACCCTATTTTTCCGTAGTTTCAACAACATGAATCAATGGTGGGAACGGAATACCAACCTACATGATGAAGGAAATAAAGTCCTGCCATAAATTGTAATGAAAATGGCGGGAATGGAATCCCGCCCTATGAATATTTTTCGACTACCCAAAAATGAGAAAGACCAAAAAACCGCAATGGGGATGCCTCGAGGCTCTGTAAAGCCGAACGGATGGCATACCCCAATTTCGGAGAACGGGCAATGATATTGTCATAAGCGCCAAAGATAATTGTCCTCTTGACGAATTTAACGGGCAGATCGGAAAATAAATCTGTAAGCGACCGTTTGCTATACACCCTCACGTGGGGCGCGAGACGGTTTCGCAAGAAGTCAGGCAAATAGTTCACGAGAGGGATATTTCCAAAGTGATAGGTACCGCGCCAATAAATTCCATGCGTTTCAAAAGGATACCCGCGATTGGGGACAAAAAGGACTAACCTGCCACCAGGTTTGAGAACGCGTACGATTTCCGTCACCGCTTTTCGATCGTCCTGAACATGTTCTAAGACCTCATGGCTGAGGATGAGATCAAAGAAATTTTCCTTAAAAGGGAGATATTCTCCGGCAGCGTTAACAACAATAGGAAAGCGAGAATATGCTAATTTCGCACGCTCCAGATCATATTCCAAACCAATCGCAAACTGGGCAATATTCCCTAATTGTTCTAAATACATCCCAACGCCGCAACCGTTCTCTAAAACGGTTCTGTAGGCACGCTGTTCAGCCGCAGCAAGGATCAACTTTAGCCGTCTTTCCTGCCCACTTCGCCAGACGTAAGAAGGTTCCCCGCAGCGCGCAGCTTTTTCGGAAAAATTGCTTTTCATTGGAGAACCCATTCTTTCTTAAACCCCAATCGAGTGCGGTTGTCGAGCCATCGCAGCCAAGTAGGGATAAAACGATACAGTGCATTTCGGCGCACGATTGGCTTCAACGTTGAAACAAATGAAAACTTAGCTTGATAGAGAGACCAGGCATAATCCCATCCCGCGCCTTTGGGAATTAGCTGGACCTCACCGCGCATCTGCAACCCGCGGATTTGCTGCCATTCGAACACTTCGGGATAAATGGTAACCGCCGCGCGTGGATTGATCGCCAGATCTAGGCTGTGCTGGCTGGATAAATCCGAAAAGAAAAAGATAGAAAGAGAGCTTTCGGCAGGGGATATTTGTGAAGATGTAACGGTTAATTTTGCAGAGAATGCCGTTTCATCTGCAGCGAAATAGACTGCTGCAGCATGTGGCTGTCCGTCGTTGCCAACCGTTGCGAGTGTCATGGTGGATAGTTTTAGCAATGCCAGAATTTCCTGGCTCATTCCCGCTTTGGATTCCATACTTGATAATGATCGTTATCTATTCCCAGCCTTGCCAACACACGCCCAACAATATTATCCACGACGTCTTCCACGGTTGCAGGACGAGTATAGAAAGCCGGGACAGGGGGAAAAATGATCGCACCGGCTTGATTCGCGAGATTCATTAACCGCAGGTGTCCGGCGTGCAGGGGGGTCTCTCGCACCACCAGAATCAATGGGCGCCCTTCTTTTAGAGTTACATCGGCAGCTCGGGTTAATAAATCTTCGGCGTAAGAATTGGCAATGGCAGATAAGGTTTTAATGGAACAAGGGATAACCACCATCCCGCGGGTAGGGAAAGATCCTGAAGCAATGGAGGCAGCGATATCGTGATAAGCATAATGGACATCCGCCAAGGAAAGGATGTCTTTGATCTCCCAATCCGTTTCTTGCTTAATGGTTAATCGAGCGGATGGCGTGAGGATAAGGTGGGTTTCAATGGGTAGTGTTTTTAATATCTCTAAAAGTCGAATCCCTAAAATGACACCGGAGGCGCCGGATATACCAACCACAATACGGTCATTCGATTTCATTTTCTTATTTTACTCCCCAATGGATAGCAATGGTGCCAAACATAAAGCGTTTGAAAGATACATTTTGGAAATTAGCTTGCTGCATCTTTTCTGCAAGTTGCTCTGCAAATAGAAAATGCTGTGTGCTTTGAGGTAGATATGAATAAGCTTCTCCATCTCCAGTGATGATTTTTCCCAATATTGGGATGATTGTATTCAAATGGAAATTAATTGCAGGCGAAAAGAGGTTCGGTTTCGGACGGGTAGTATCCAGACACACGATACGTCCGCCAGGTTTAAGAACCCGATATTGTTCTTGTAATGCTTGGGTGATGTCTGTGACATTGCGCAGTAAAAATCCAGAAACCACAGCGTCAAATGACTCACTGCGAAAGGGCAAACAAGTTGCGTCGGCGGCACACCAACTGAAGTTGTTGACTGCATTTTTTCGGCCCGCTTGCATCATTCCAAGGGTGAAATCGGCGGCAACTGGATGACATTTTGGTTGTTGCTTTAATGCTTCGCGGCTTAGATCACCAGTGCCAGCGCCGATATCAAGGATTTTCCCTCCCTTAGGGATTTGTGCGAAACGAATTACTTCTTTACGCCAGCGGAGGTCTTGTCCGGCGGTCATCAAGCGATTCATTAAATCATAGCGTTGCGCGATGCGTCCGAACATGTTTTGCACGTAAACAGCATGGTTTTCGTTTCTTTGGGGTTGATCCATCATTACCAATACTCCAATTTACCCCGCTTGGCTGCTATTTGAAAAGTACGCTTCATCTTCTGCCTGGGCAACTCGACGCCCTTCGGTGACATTGACGCTGGCGAGAAGGATACCGCCAATCAAGAAAAAGGCAATGATGGATAAAATAGCCGGACGGCTACTCCCGAAAATTGTTCCTGCTGCTGCAAAGAAAAGCGGACCGATCATTGCTGAAAATTTATCCATCACCCCAAATAAACCAAAAAATTCACCACTCTTTGAGGCCGGGGAGAGTGTGGCGTAAAGACTACGTGATAACGCTTGACTGCCGCCTTGCACAATGGCGACCATCCACGCCAGACACCAAAATTCAATGGTCGAGTTGAGGAAAAATCCCCAAATTGCAATAACCGAATAGACACCTAAGGAAAGCAATACCGTTCGTTTGGTATCAAGGAAATGCACGAATTTCCCAAATAAGAGGTTACCCACCAAGAAAGAAAGCCCTAAGCCGAGCAGTTCTAATAACAGGATTGCGCCGAATATAAGCCCCAGGTTACTATGGCGGATTGCGGGCAATACTTCGATTGTGGCAAGCGATATACCAGTATTGGAACTATGGGGGTTTTTATCGCCGCTGTTACTTATCACTAACGTGTGCTCAGCGGAAGTCTCAGCTGTAATGATTTGACTTACTTCGTAGCGAGTAGTCGGGCTATATGCATCAATTTGTAAGGGTTTACCACTGTCTGGATCTATATAAGGGGCACCATCCAACAAAATAATCCAAATACCCATATCCGCACCAGTGCTATAGGTTATGCGGACTTTTTGACCATGAAAGTGAAATTCCACTTTCGCATTTGGATCATAACTGTGGCTGTACACAACATCTTGATTTCCGCCGAG